>NZ_JASHIV010000020.1:0-74846 GCF_030733525.1 Bacillus sp. MMSF_3328
CGCCGCACATGCCGATTTCCTGTTTTGGTTATCTGTCCTTGGCTTCTTCTTTCTCCACTTGAATACTCGCTAGGTATAAGACCAACATACGCCATGAATTGTTTGGGCGTAGTAAAACGTTTAAACGAACCGATTTCTGCCACAATGCTTGTCGCTGTGATAAAAGCCACACCTCTTAATGATTGGAGTGCCTGAATTTTCTGGGCGTGAATCCCTTCATTGGACTGAATCCTAATTTCTTCTTCAAGCCTTAGGATCCGTTGTGATAATTCCTTAATTTGGTGATAGTATTCCTGGAAAGTGATTTGCAGGGAAGTATTTTCAAACTTTAAAGTATCAAGCCATTCAAAATACTTTTTTGTCCACTTGTTTATTCCACTTGGAGGTTTAATGTCATTGCGAAGTAAAAACTTACTTAATCGATGCTTCCCCCTCAGTTCGTCTTCTTTAGCGTCTTCTCTGCATCTAATAAGATCCCGCAGCGCCTCATCTTCTTTATCTGGAACATAGATGGCAGTCAATTCGCCAGCACGGTACAAATGAGCTAAGCGAATAGAGTCCCTGCGGTCCGTCTTAATGCGTTCTCCGGGTCTTTTAGGAATAAGAGAAGGGGCAATTACTGAACACTGAATTCCCATTGTCATGAGTAGCCGATAGAGTGGATATCCGGTCGGACCGGCTTCATAACACACTCGGAGTGTTTCAGGCCTGCCTAACTTTTTCATTACTTTTTTTACTGCTTCTGGGGTATGGGGAATTAATCCCCAGTATCTAGGCTCTGTCCGGCCTTCTTCTGCGATAGCGACCGCAATCTTTTCTTTTGATACGTCTAAACCTACGTATTTTATGGTATCCTGCATAATAACTAGCTCCTTCCGTAATGTAGCTCTGATTTGGGAATGTATTTTAACAGTAAACATTCTAACCAGATTAACCTACGATGTTACGAGTAGGAGCTAGTTTCGTTCATGATAACTCGCGCTTGCGCGCTGTGGGGTCTCAACATTTCCGCTGCAATCCCGCAGGCGTCTACGTGTCTTCCTCTCCGTCCATCAGTGTTTTTCAAAAATTGTTCTTGCTTAACCCCATTATAAAGCAGCTAGCCGCACATATTAATTCAATCCTGAATAAATTTACTAATAAGCACTATTGGCTGGAGTCTTTGTCCTCCACTCCAATCAACTGGGTTTTAAAAACTGTTGGCACTTTGTGACCGATAACTTCATACGCTTTAACTTCATACTCTTTTTTATACAAATTTTCCTAAACTAAGCAGTTTTTATTGAGTTGCTTCATTTTCGTGTTCAGAGATGTCTGTGAGGGCTTTTCCGGCCTGGGCGTTGGTGCGGCTGATGACGGCAAGGTCGCCGAGGGAAATGATGCCGGCCAGTTTGCCGTTTTCTACAACTGGAAGCCTCCTGATCTGATGCTCAGCCATGATCCTTGACGCTTCACTGATATTGGTATCAGGCGAGACTGTAACAAGATCACTGCTCATGATATCCTCCACTTTTGTGGAACCCGGATGCTTCTCTGCCACCCCTCTTACCACGATGTCCCGATCTGTAATCATCCCTACAAGCCTGTCAGCATCCACAATCGGGATGGCGCCGACATCCTGCTCCTTCATTTTCAAAGCTACCTCATACATATTGTCCAGAAGAGTGCAGCAATCTACATCTCTTGTCATTATATCGCCAATTTTCTTCATTATAAGCCCTCCTTATTTGATTCCTGCCTGCCGCCTCATTCAGAGGGGCAGACAGATTCGCTAAAAGATAGGTTTTCCAGTCAAGGGATAATTATGTACTGCAGCGGCAAAATAAGGACAGCCATAAAGACCAGCATAATTGTGACTGTTTTAAGTTTTCTTCATCTATTCGTTGCAACTTTGACATTTTTCTACTATTATTAAATTTGAGATAAAAGGGTCCCGATTTCATTGCTTATAGTCCCGGGATGCCTTTTTTGAAAGGCTTGGCCGCTGGTTGCCTTTACTTACAGAATTGCTGTCCAAAAGGACGGCATTGTTTTTCAGGAGGGACAAAGATGAAGTTCGAAAATACTGGTTTGGAAGAACTGAAAGCAGACCTTACACGTCTTGATGAAGTGATGCTTGAACATGGATTGGTCCGTGAAGGCCAATGGGATTATGAAAGAGTTACATACGACCGCAAGTTTGAATTAAAAGAAGGCGTTTTCTATCTGCGTGTCTTCGGTTACGCAGCGGAAGGGGATATCGGCTCCCATAAAGCCGTTATCCAGCTGATGACTCCTTTATTAGGAAAGCATTATTATCCCCATGGAATTGAGTATGGAGAAGGAGAAAGCTTCCCTAAGACACTGGTCAGCCAATGCGAAAAAACCCTTGCAGACATCCAGAGCAAAGTTAAAGGGTTTGCACTGTAAGCTGCAGGAACCGCATTACAATGGGAAGCACTGTAAAAGACGCATGAAACCATGCGTCTTTTTTTCCAGATAAAAAAGCGGACAAAATCAGTTGTAGGCCAGCAGTTCTGCGTAATATAATATAATAATATATCTCAGTTTAAAGAATCAATATCTGAAGCTAAACCCTCAGTGATTTGGAAAGGAGTTTCACCTTGTCCGGTTTTTTTACAAAACGTTTTTTCATCTGGCTTATTGGGCTAATCTTAATAGGCACGCTTTTCTATTTCATCCTCCCTGTTTCCGTCCCGCTGATTGTTGCTTTTATAACAGCACTCATGCTTGAACCGCTCGTAAAGCTTCTGCAGGGAAAACTTAACATCAAACGAAGAATTTCCGTCATGATCGTTTTCATTGCTTTTGTTCTGTTTATTGGACTGTCCGGATATTTTATTACGACAAAAGTGATCACCGAAGCCATTAAGCTGGTTGAAAATGCTCCGGAATATGTGAATGAAATAAACAATGCATGGCTTGATGCAGAGGAAAAGTTCACCCGTGCTGCAGAAGATCTTCCAAAAGATGTGGTGGATGAGATCAGCAACCAGGTACAGACTTTCCTGAATAAAACGAAAACTGAACTGGTTGCATATGTAAGCATTGATAATGTGAAGGCGCTGCTGACCAATATCCCGAATTATCTTGTCAGCTTCATTGTTTATTTAATTGCATTATTCCTGTTCCTGATCGATCTTCCGAGGCTCCGGCGTGGTGCCTACAACCACTTGACAGAAAAGACAGCCGATAAGGTCTCTTTCATGACATCCCGTCTCTCTTATGTTGTACTGGGCTTTTTCAAGGCACAGTTCCTCGTAAGCCTGATCATCTTTTTTGTGAGTCTTGTCGGGCTTCTTATCATAGCGCCGGATATCGCACTGGTCATGGCGCTCGTCCTGTGGATCATTGATTTCATTCCGATCATAGGCTCAATTGTTATACTCGGGCCGTGGGCGCTGTTTCATCTTTTGACAGGAGATGTGGTTCTGGGCACGAAGCTTGCCGTCCTGGCAGCCGTCCTGCTCATCATCAGAAGAACCGTAGAGCCAAAAGTAATGGGAACCCACATCGGGCTCTCCCCACTTTCCACCTTGATAGCCATGTATCTCGGGCTTAAGCTCCTTGGCATTCTTGGCTTTATCATCGGGCCGCTTATTTTGATTGCTTTCAATTCTGCAAAAGAAGCAGGGCTGATTAAGATGGATTTCAAAGTTTAAACAGTTTCAAAAAACAAGCAGGGCTCTTATATAAAAGATCCCTGCTTGTTTTTTTCTGGAGTTAAAGAGATTCGGCAGCTTACCCAAACTCATGCTGCTCAAAATTATTGTTAGAAAAAATCATAGAAAAACGCTTTTTGATGGGGAACCATTTTTTCAAATATGTCAGCATCTTCTGCAGATCCCTTGATCTCTCCAAGTTCATACAGCTCAATCGGCCGCTTGTATCCAGTGATAACAGCCGTCAGTGCATTGATGCTCAATTGCAGCCCTCTCTTTGGCGGATGGGCGCAGCTGCCCCCCTCTTTTGGCGGAAAGTATTGAACACCATTGGCTGACAGCTGATAGGTCCCTGTGTTCCAGGGAGCTAATTCGTCTGCAACATGCAGGAACAATGATTGTTCCGGAATTCCGTTAAATCGATAGGTGCCCAATGCCATTGAAAGATCTACAATCCGTGCCATAAAATAAGGGGTGACCTCCATATGCTGCTTTGGCTGCTTGAGATAGTACGGGAAAGGATCGTGGACCGATGTAAGCACCTTTACTTTATCAACCATAGAATCATGCTGGCAGATAAAGTTCCACAAACCAATCCGAGCTTCAGCAGTTAAAGCAGCTAATTCCTGAATGTCGAGGATGCTCTTTTCAACCTTGTAAAGAATATAACCTTCCGGCCTTCCTTCATCCGTTTGCCATACCGCAATTTGATAGTCGGAATAAACACTCTTGAGCCACCAGTCCCTGTCCCTGACAAGCATGCCGGAAAACTTGCTGGTGAAGCGGTCGTATATCTCTTCTGCTGTTGCATCATGGGTATCTTTGTTAAATCTGGTGATCCTTCCGGACAGCTGGCCGATCATATGTAAATCTATTTTATTGATTTCAACTCTTTTTTGGTCAGAAACCAGTTCCCATCCGTATTTCCTGTAAAAATGAATATTGAAGGGATGGAGAAAGGATATTATCTGCCCATTTTCCTTCATAGCCGACAGAGCCTGGCGCATTAGTCCTGATACATAGCCCCTTCTTCTGTACTCAGGAAAGGTGGCCACTCCTGCTATTCCGCCCATTTTCCATTCTTTGTCCTGAATTTTAACTTTTAAGTCCAGTAAGTGAAGCTTGGCAGCCAGTTTTCCATCTTCATAGGCTCCATATATCTTATGTTTCCTCATTGTTTCTTTCCTTTTAGGGAAATCACTTTCTGGTACATGATATTGAAAAGCATAACTGGAAAGCCTGATGGCTTCATCAAATGAATCCTCTTGCAATAATTTTATTTCCACTATGATTGCCTCCATTCTACTTTTATCTATTCTATAGAGTGGCTTGTATTTCCTTCATTCAGAATCATAAGACAGTAAAAGGGAGGCACCGTCAAGCGGAGCCTCCCTTTTGTATAGCAGCGGACTGCAGAGCTTAATCAGAATCCTAAAATTGCTTTAATGACTGATGTGGTTTCCCCGCCATGATAGAACACATATAACAGCAGATAAACAGCTACTCCTGTTATCGCCGTAAAAAACCAGATGATGCTTGTTATCGGACCAATTTTTCGGTGCTTTTCCAATTTATTCGTATAGCCGGTCAGCAGTGTGACAATGCCGAATACTGCTCCTGTAGTAGCCAATGTAATATGGAAAATCAAAAATAAGGTATAATAAATTTTTATATCATCCGGCCCTCCAAAGGCAGTATTGCCGATAAAAACCGTCCTGCTCGCATAAATAATGAAGAAAATGATAGCAAATACTGCCGCCAGCAGCATTGTCTTTTTATGCGCTTCTATTTTCCGCTGGCGGATCTGATACCAGCCGATCGCTACTGTAACAGCGCTCAATACAATGAACGTGGTGCTGATTGTAGGCAAAACAGGCAATGAATAGTTCATAATAACTTCCTCTCTGGACTCATGTTTACAAAATCAATTCTATTAAAACAGCGGCGATTTTTCAATAAACAATCCGCTTCTTTCAGCAATGTTCCCTAATTGTTCATAAATCCAGATACCATTTAATAGAAAAAATCTCCCGGCCTGGGAGATTTTTTCCTACTCGGCAATCTGCGGATCAAGCGATCTGGAAGCCTTAAGTTCTGCTTCAGTTTCCTGCTGTTCCTTCTTGTACCATTGGAAGAAGACCTGAGCGAGGACAACCCCGTATACAACTTCCTGGAATACCTTCATAAGAACGCCGCCAAGCTGCTGGTCATTGAGGGCAGACATGCTGTTGAACATTTCAGGACCGCTCAAATTGAGCGAAGCCAGCGTGGCTGAAGGAACACAGAGATGCATGGCATCAGCCCAGGCACGCGGATCCGAGAAGGTCGCGTAAATAGGTGTGTCTGCAAAAATGATCAGCGCACAAGCAGGTGTAAGAAGAATGCCGTCAGCAAAAATATACCCGACCTTCTTCAGCCCATTCAAGGATTCGTATTCTTCAAGTTTATTCACAAGAGGCCACCACATCAGCCCGGCAAGGATGAACAGAAGTATAGAATAGCCGCCATGAAGCCACATATTCGTCTTGACTGCGTCAAAGATCAATGGAATATGGTAAATGGAGAAAATTCCATTGAACAAAATCAGGGCTATCAGGGGCTTTGTTAAGAACCTGAAAACTTTTTGAATACTTGCCGGTGCCAGTATCTTTCGCCATAGCCATTCCGGGATCCCTGTAATCAAAAGGGGCGGTACAATCAGATATAGTATCGACATCTGAATCATATGCGCGTAAAAGGTGATATGGCTCATCAGGTCTACCGGTGAGCCTTTTACTGCATACACAAGAATGATAGCAGCCGTAAACAGAACTGCCTGTTTGGCTGAAAGCGGGGTGCTCCCGCTGAATCGCTGCCGGTATTTTACTGTCAGCAGAAAATAGGCTGCAAGGATTGCCAGCATGACTATAAAGAAATAAGGACTCCAAAGCGCTCTAAAACCGAATATGTCTAGTGTAAGCATCGCTTGCCACCTCTTAAAGTAATATTGTCGCTTGCACTGTCAAATGCATGTACAAAGCCATTATACCGCTGCTGGAGATGAAACTCAATAATACACAGCTTACTGCAGGCAAGCCCTGCACAAAGTTCATCAAATCTCCTTATTCATACAAAAAAAAGAAAATCGGCTAAAAGCCGATTTCTTTTTTACCACCAGATAATTGTCATGAAAGCCAATACTGTAATTGCACCCACGAGCAAGCCGGAATACAGGAACAGTGCAGGAGCCTCATGGCCCTTATGGCTCATATGCATGAAATAATAAAGCTGGAAGATAACTTGCACAACTGCAAGGATCAGGATGAACGGCACGATGAACCATGCCGAAAATTCCTCATAGCCAACAGCTACAAATGCTACAAGCGTAAGGAAAATCATCAGGGCAAAAGTGATGACCTGCATTCTCATTTCCTCTGCACTTTTCTTGCGACGGTATTCAATGTCTACTCTTGGGTTACCTGAGTTCGGTTGTTGATTCGCCATCAGTTTATCCCACCATTCCCATTAAGTATACTACTGTAAAGATAAATACCCAAACAACGTCAATAAAATGCCAGTATAAGCTTGCGACATAAAATTTTGGAGCGTTGTAAAGGCTCAATCCCCGTCTTGAGTTGCGGATCAGCAGTGTTGTGATCCACAGGAGACCGAATGCAACGTGTCCTCCATGGAAGCCTACCAACGTATAAAAGGCTGAACCGAAAGCACTGCTTGTGAATGTATGGTGGTATTCATGCACATAGTGATTGAATTCGTAAATCTCCAGTCCAAGGAACGCAGCGCCGAGGGCAACGGTGATCCACATCCAGAGCTGCATCTTCTTGAAGTTGAAATTTTTCATATGGTACATGGCGTAAACGCTTGTCAGTGAGCTCGTCAATAGAAGCATGGTAGCTGCAAAGACGAGCGGCAATTCAAACAGGTCCTTAGCCAGGGCATGTTCTGTTCCCGGAACCTTATCTTTTAAAGCAAGATAGGTTGCGAAGAGAGATGCGAAAAGCACCGTCTCCCCGCCAAGGAAGAACCAGAAGCCTAGAAATTTATTCTTTGCTTCGAGGGTTTGTTTCTCAGGCGATGCAGGCCATGTTTCTACAGTCATTTTTTCTTCTGTATGCATTATGCCTTTACCCCCTTGTCATCATCTTCTTTAAGTAAATCTTCTTTATGAATATGGAAGCCGTGGTCATCCTTGACAGATCTCAGGAACATGGAGCCCAGTGTAATGGCCATGCCGAGAATCAGGACAGGAATGCCCCAGTTGTTGCCGTCGTCGCCGTGGTACATTGCACCAAAGGCAGCTACGAACAGTCCAAACGAAATCATGAATGGAATGAAAGATGAATTAGGCATATGGATATCGCCGATCGGCTCTGCAGGCGTCAACGCGTTCTTGCCTTCCATCTTTTCAAGCCAGTATGCATCTAAACCGCGGACAAGCGGCGTCTGCTTAAAGTTGTAGAATGGCGGCGGTGAAGGGATAGCCCACTCCAGTGTGCGCCCGTCTCCCCAAGGGTCATTCCCGACTTTAACATTTTTAACACTTGTCACAATGATATTGATAAGCAAAATCAGCACGGCAACTGCCATGAAGAATGCACCAATTGTACTGATCATATTTCCTGTTTCAAGCCCCTGTCCAGGCAGGAATGTGAATACGCGGCGAGGCATACCCATCAAGCCCAGGAAGTGCTGGATAAAGAATGTCAGATGGAAACCGATCAGGAACAGCCAGAAAGTGATCTTTCCAAGCTTTTCGCTCAGCATGGTTCCAAACATTTTTGGCCAGTAGAAATGAAGGCCTGCCAATAGTCCAAGAACAACACCGCCAACGATTACATAGTGGAAGTGAGCTACAACAAAGTAGCTGTCATGGAACTGGTAATCGGCTGGAGCAGCTGCGTTCATAACCCCTGTTACCCCGCCGGCAACAAAGGAAGGAATGAAGGCTACTGCATAAAGCATCGGTGTTGTAAATCTGATGCTTCCCCCCCACATTGTAAAGAGCCAGTTGAAAATCTTGATTCCTGTAGGAACAGCGATCGCCATTGTCGCTACAGCAAAGATAGCGTTGGCAATTGGCCCGAGCCCTGTTGTAAACATATGGTGAGCCCATACCATGAAGCCAAGGAAACCGATCAATACCGTTGCGAATACCATGGAAGAATATCCGAACAGCCTTTTTCTTGAGAAAGTAGCAAAGATCTCAGAGAAAATACCGAAAGCAGGCAGAATCAGGATATATACTTCAGGGTGTCCGAAAATCCAGAATAAATGCTCCCAGATAACTGTGTTTCCTCCGTTGGCAACATCAAAGAAATTAGAGCCGAACATGCGGTCAAAGATCAATAGAAAGATACCGACAGTAAGAGCCGGGAACGCAAACAGAATAAGTGCAGATACTACAAATGTAGACCATGTGAACAATGGCATACGCATATATGTCATGCCAGGGGCACGCATATTGACAATCGTTACAAGGAAGTTAATCCCCCCGATAAGGGTACCAGCACCGGAAATCTGCAGTCCGAGTGCATAGAAATCGATCCCGTGGCCTTCAGATGCCATCGATAAGGAAGCGTAAGACGTCCAACCAGCATCTGGAGCCCCTCCTAAAAACCATGACAGATTAAGGAAGATTCCTCCAAAGAAGAACAGCCAGAACCCAAGTGAGTTAAGGAACGGGAACGCTACATCCCGCGCACCGATCTGAAGAGGAACGACTGCGTTCATAAAAGCAAAGATCAATGGCATAGCTGCCAGGAATATCATGGTTGTACCGTGCATTGTCAATATCTCATTGTACAAGCCGGCACTTAAGAAATCATTGTTTGGAACTGCCAGCTGAATACGGATGAACATGGCTTCAAGTCCACCCACTATAAAGAAGAAACCGCCGGCAATTAGATAAAGGATCGCGATTTTCTTATGGTCCACTGTTGTTAGATAGTCCCATAAAGTGGCGCCGAATCCTTTCTTCTGAGCGTAGGTACTCACAAGTTTTACCTCCCTTTCGAACTCGTTACTCCTGAACTTTAAGGCCCATCAGATATTCTGTCAGAGCGTCAAGCTCCTCATCTGAAAGCTGGCCATATGTACCAGTCATTTTATTCCCCGGCTTATAAGCTTCAGGATCCTTCAGCCAGTTCTTCAATTCTTTTTCATTGTGATCCAGGATACCGGCAACACGGTCGCGCTCGCCAAAGTTTGCAAGGTTTGGAGCCTGCCTTGCCTGCTCCGGCCTTCCATCCACAGGAGTCACAGCGTGACAGCCGATACAGCTGTTGTTAAAGATCTCCTGACCCTGCTGTGCAACTTCTGACTGAGGCTGAGGCTCTTCTGCATTCTGCATATCCGCAACCCACTGATCAAACTCTTCGCCAGAGATTGCTTTCACCTTGAAGTCCATCAGAGCATGTGAAGGTCCGCAAAGCTCCGCACATTTTCCGTAAAAAAGATCGCCTGCAACATCAGAGCTCTCTTTATCGAACTTCAGATAGAACTTATTGACATTATCAGTGTTCGTATCCATCTTGCCCCCGACTGCAGGGACCCAGAATGAATGCTTAACATCAGATGCCTTCAGATTAAAGTAAACCTTTTCACCAGTTGGAACGACAAGTTCCTGCCCAGTGATGATCTCCTGGTTTGGATACTCAAATTCCCACCAGTAAAGATTTGCACGGACATTGACAACCAATGCATCCGTTTTCCCTTCTTCGTTCTTTTTCTCCATTGGAGAAACATCCGCAAGCTTGAAAGTCTGTGCTACTGTAGGAACGGTCAGAACAAGAAGCAGAAGAATAGGAATAACTGTCCAGATGATTTCTAATTTGTGACTTCCTTCAACCTGTTTTGGAATTCTTTCGTCTTTGCGGCGAAACTTAAAAATAACAACCAGGAAAAGCACCGTGACAACGACAATTACTCCCACCATAATCGCCGTGCTCAGCAGCATTAAGTCATATTGCGTTTTCGCAACTTCCCCGGAAGGCTGAAGCGTGGACAAAAACGGTTCGCCGCACCCGGAAAGAATGAGCGTCAAAATTGCAAACAGTGATGCAAGACGCCATTTTGCAAGCCTTTTCATGCTTAATCAAACCCCTCTTTCGTAAAAAATTTCTTTTGTTGTTTGATCAAAAAAAATATGGATAAATTCCCTCCCCCGCTCATGCGCGGAAGGGAATCTCCTAACGTAGGTTAAATAAGTGTAACGATCACCATTGCCACAAACATAATCGTCAGATATTGAAGCGAGTAAATGAACATTGCCTTTGCCCACTTAATATCATCCTTGAATTTGTTGGCATAGATCCCAAGGACTATCCAGCCGACATTCAATGCCGAAGCAAGGATCAGGAATGGAAGACCGAGAGATGTAAGCATCAGCGGCAGGGGCAGAAGCACAGCCAGCCATGCAAAAATATGTTTTTTCGTAGTGCGGAACCCTTTTACAACCGGAAGCATCGGTATGCCTGCTGCCCTGTATTCCTCTGCACGCCTCATGGCAAGTGCGTAGAAATGAGGAGGCTGCCAGGCAAACATAACAAGGAACAGCGCCCAAGCTATCATGTCCAGGTTTCCGTCAACTGCAGCCCAGCCGATCAGCGGCGGCACTGCTCCGGAAATGCTTCCTACGATTGTATTGGAAACATACTTGCGCTTAGTCCACATTGTATAGAGGACTACATAACTAAAGACGCCTATCAATCCAATTACAGCAGCTGCGGGTGATGCAAGGAGCAGCAGCAAGGTTCCCAATGCGATGGTGGATATGCTCAGCAGTGCCACCCTGCCCGGGCTGACCTTTCCTGTAACTGTAGGCCTGTCTTTTGTCCTTTCCATCAAATGGTCGATATCGCGGTCATAGTAATTGTTGTATGCACAGGAACCCGCAATGATCAGTGAAGATCCGACCAGTGTATAAAAAACAATATCAAGATTGTTGAAAAAATGCTGATCTGTAAAATGAAGGGCCAGCCACAAACCAGTGAAGGTAGTGATCATGTTTGAATTGATTATACCTACCTTGATGAGCGCCAGGAAATCCTTCCATGCAGTTGTCTCCGGTATATTGGCTTGAAGGCTTCGTTCACTGTTTTCTAAAGCAGCTTCACTGAAAGCCCTTGTGTTTGACATAACTTCTCCTCCTTTAACCCTTATCACAAATAAAGCTTTTCTACACTACAACTACTATAAGTAATACGATGCTATATTTGCAACAGAAAACGAGGGAATGCTAATCGAAATAGCAGTTATTACTATTCAAATGTCATAAAAATTGTCAAAAGTTTGTGTAGAAAAATAACTATGCCTCTGTATATTAAATCATACTTTGGCGTTTTTTTGTGAATTTTTTTCGAATTAATTATGACTAATTTGTGTCGAGGAGATGACAAACATTGTAACTGGTTACTTTTTTAGCATAATATATAATTGAAGCATTACGGAGATCTTACCTATTAGTACAACTGACTTGAATGAATAATAGATTATAGCCGGAATATGCTGCCGGGGAGTTGTAAAATCCTCCATAATTGTGTAGTATCGAACAGTCAGCGTTTTCGTGATACGATGCGCCGGCTGCCTCACCTGAACTATTATACCCTATTATTATACAGATTAAGTCTATTATGGCAATTTATGAAATTAATTTAAAAGAAGGTGACATGATTGCAGCGTTTGCTTAAATGGTTTGCAGTGCTGACAACGATCGGAATGCTGATGGTGCTCCTTGGAGGGGCTCTTGTGACAAAAACTGAATCCGGGATGGGATGCGGAAGATCCTGGCCGCTCTGCCACGGAGAGCTCATCCCGAGCAATATAACGCCGGAGCTGATCATTGAACTGGCCCACCGGGTTGTATCCGGCGGGGTCGGCATACTGGTCCTGGTGCTCTCGGTCTGGTCCTGGAAAGCGCTGGGCCATGTAAGAGAAACAAAATTCCTTGCTCTTGTCTCTTTCTTCTTTCTCGTCCTGCAGGGTCTGATCGGAGCAGCTGCGGTTAAATGGGGGCAGTCAGATTTTGTACTGGCCCTTCATTTCGGGATTTCCCTGATATCTTTTGCTTCAGTCCTCCTCCTCACACTTCTGATTTTTGAGGTGGATAAAAAGTTCCAGGCGGAAAAGCTTGTTCTGGATAAACGGATGCAAAAGCATATCATCGGCATTACGATTTATTCTTATGCGGTCGTGTACAGCGGTGCCCTCGTCAGGCATACCAATGCCAGCCTTGTTTGCCGCGATTGGCCATTCTGCCTGAATGACAGCATTATGCTGCCGGGCAATATGTATGAATGGATACAGATGGGCCACAGGGCTGCTGCCGGAATTATTTTTCTTTGGGTAGGTTATATCACTATATTGGCCGTCAGGCATTACCGCCACCAGAAGGTCGTGTTCTGGGGATGGATTATATCCTTTATCCTTGTGTCCCTTCAGGTTGCTTTTGGAGCGATGGTTGTTATATCCCGCCTCAACTTGTTCATTGCACTTGGACATGCCTTCTTCATCTCATGCCTGTTCGGTGTTTTCAGCTATTTTATCCTCCTTACTGCAAGGAGCAAGAAAAACGCCGCAGCACTTGCAAGCGTGCCGCCTGCAGCTGAAAAAGAAAACAATGCGGCACACCGGTCTGTTCCTGTTCAATAAGGACCGAGGAAACAGCTTTAAAAAAATGCTTCATTGCTGTATTCATAAAAAAGAGGATGGGCAGCTCACCGGCTACCCATCCTCTTTTGCTATATTTTTTCTTTCGGCCCTGATTTCCTCTATTTTGAAAGCTCGATCAAAAGGTCTCCAGTCTGGATGGCTTCCCCATTTGCAACATGGATTTCACCGACCGTACCGGAATAAGGGGCCTGGACGGTCGTTTCCATCTTCATCGCTTCCGTGATCATCAGATGATCGCCCTTTTCGACCTTTTCCCCTTTTTCAACAATAACCTTAATAACTGTACCTGGCATGGATGCTGCTATATGCTTCTCATTTTTAGGATCAGCCTTCATCTTTGCAGATGCAGCAATTTTAATGCTTTCATCCTTGATGGAAACCTCGCGGGGCTGCCCGTTCAATTCAAAGTAAACGATCCTGGTGCCGTCCGCTTGCGGCTGTCCGATGGAAACAAGCTTTACAATCAGCGTTTTTCCAGTTTCAATTTCCACTTCTATTTCTTCTCCCAGCCTCAGGCCGTACAGGTAGGTCGGCGTATCCAGAACGGAAACATCGCCAAACTGCTCGACAGTGCTGCAGTATTCCATGAATACTTTCGGATAGAGTGCATAGGCAATCGCTTCAAAGCTTGTCACCGGCCTTCCGAGCTCGTGGAAAAGCTTCTCCTTAAGCTTATCGAAATCCACGTCCTCCAGAAGCTCTCCCGGCCTTACAGTGATTGGTTCTTTACCCTTTAATATAACTTCCTGAAGCTCTTTCGGGAAGCCGCCATAAGGCTGGCCGAGAGACCCTTCAAACAGTTCAACTACAGAATCAGGGAAGTCGAGCGAGTGTCCGCGTGTGATGACATCTTCTTCTGTCAATTCATTTTGGACCATATACAGAGCCATATCGCCTACAACCTTTGATGAAGGAGTGACTTTTATGATATCGCCGAACATGTGGTTGACCCGGGAATACATTTCCTTGACCAGGTCCCATTTTTCCCCAAGGCCTACCGCTTTTGCCTGCTGCTGCAGGTTGCTGTACTGCCCTCCAGGCATCTCATGCTTATAGATCTCCGTATGTGGAGACTTCATTCCGGACTCAAAATCCTGGTAGTATTTCCGGACATCTTCCCAATAGTGGGACAGCTGCTCCAGTGCTTCAACATTCACTTCAGGCTGGCGTTCCTCTCCTGAAAGGGCATAATACAGGGAGCTTGCGCTTGGCTGTGAAGTCAGGCCGGCCATCGTGCTTAGTGCAACATCCACAATGTCCACACCGGCCTCGATAGCCTTGCTGTAGGTCATGACGCCGTTCCCGCTCGTATCATGCATGTGAAGATGGATTGGAATATCAACTGTTTCTTTCAGCTCTGAAATCAGTTCATACGCTGATTTCGGCTTGAGCAGCCCCGCCATATCTTTAATTGCCAGAATATGCGCTCCCTGGTTTTCAAGCTCCTTTGCCATTGATTTGTAATATTCCAGATTATACTTGGTCCTCGCGCTGTCCGAAATGTCGCCGGTGTAGCAGATGGCTGCTTCTGCTATTTTGCCGGTATCACGCACAGCCTCTATCGCCACTTCCATCCCTTTGACCCAGTTCAGGCTGTCAAATATACGGAAAACATCGATGCCTGCATAAGAAGACTTTTGAACAAACTCCCTGATCACATTATCAGGATAGTTTTTATAGCCTACAGCATTGGAAGCCCTCAAAAGCATCTGGAAAAGGACATTCGGCATTTTTTCCCTTAGCTTGAGAAGCCTTTCCCAAGGATCCTCTTTTAAGAAACGGTATGCAACATCAAAGGTTGCCCCTCCCCACATTTCATAAGAGAACATTTCCGGCAGAAGCTTTGCTGTCGGTTCTGCAATATGCGCGATGTCAGTCGTACGTACGCGCGTGGCCAGCAGGGACTGATGGGCATCACGGAAGGTGGTGTCAGTCAATAGGACCTTATCCTGCTCCTTGATCCATTTCACCAGACCTTCCGGACCCTGGCTGTCCAGGATCTGCTTTGTCCCGTCCTGGTATTCCTGGTTATAGCGGAGCTTCGGAATCCTCGGCTTCTCGAAAACCGGCCGCTTCTTTTTCTCTACCCCCGGGAAGCCGTTGACTGTTACATTGCCGATATAGGCAAGCATCTTTGTGCCGCGGTCTTTTCGTTTAGGGAATAAAAACAGCTCAGGCGATTTGTCGATGAAAGATGTATCATATTCCCCTGTAATGAACTTCTCGTGCTTGACGACATTTTCAAGGAAAGGAATATTTGTCTTGATTCCGCGGATCCTGAATTCCTGCAGGTTCCTCACCATTTTTGAAGCAGCCTGCTCAAAGGTTAGTGCCCATGTGGACAGTTTGACGAGCAGCGAATCATAATATGGGGTTATAACAGCCCCCTGGAAGCCATTGCCTGCATCGAGCCTCACCCCGAAACCGCCACCGGATCGGTAGGTCATGAGCTTCCCCGTATCAGGCATAAAATTGTTCAGAGGATCCTCAGTGGTAACCCGGGACTGGATCGCATAGCCATTGATCTTTATATCCTCCTGTGCAGGGATCCCCACTTCCCGGCTATGGAGATCAAATCCTTCTGCGACAAGGATCTGCGTCTGGACAATATCCACCCCTGTCACCATTTCAGTGATCGTATGCTCAACCTGTACGCGGGGATTTACCTCAATGAAGAAAAACTCATCCCCGGAGGTAAGGAATTCCACTGTTCCGGCATTCACATAGTCGACATTTTTCATCAGCCTTACAGCAGCATCGCAGATTCTCCCGCGGAATTCTTCAGAGAGAGAGACGCACGGTGCAACCTCGACCACTTTTTGATGGCGCCGCTGCACTGAGCAGTCCCTTTCAAACAGGTGGACGATGTTCCCGCTTTTGTCACCGATGATCTGAACTTCGATATGCTTAGGGTTTTCGATGAATTTTTCAACATAAACCTCATCATTCCCGAAAGCAGCCTTCGCTTCTGATTTCGCCCTTTCGTATGCCTCTTTCACATCATCAAGGCTTCTGACAATCCTCATCCCTCTGCCTCCGCCGCCAAGGGAGGCTTTGATGATGATCGGGAAACCATGGTCCTTCCCGAATAAAATCACTTCTTCCAGGCTTTTAACCGGCCCGTCGCTCCCCGGAATGACAGGGATTTCCGCACGCATCGCCTGATCTTTTGCCTTCACTTTGTCCCCGAACATATCCAGGTGCCGGGAAGTTGGTCCAATAAAAATGATGCCTTCCTCTTCACATCTTTTAGCGAATTCAATATTTTCTGACAAAAAACCATAGCCGGGATGAATGGCGTCAACATTTCTTGCCTTCGCAATCCCGATGATCCCCTCTATATCCAGATAGGCATCAATCGGCTTTTTGCCTTCTCCGACGAGGTACGCCTCATCTGCTTTATACCGGTGGTAGGAGCCTGAATCTTCCTTAGAATAAACAGCCACGGTCCGGATATTCAGCTCAGTGCATGCCCGAAAAACCCGGATTGCGATTTCTCCTCTATTGGCAACCAGTACCTTATTAATTTGTCTGCTCACAAATTCCACCCCATCCATAGTCTTTTAGATGCCTTTCCGGAACTTGCGGAAAGGCTTGGCTAATTTGTATTGCTATATGTAAAGACTTCGGCCGCTTTACAGCAGAGATTCTGCAGCAAAGCGGCCAAAGCCTGCAGCCCTGATTTAAATGCCTGCAGCTTTAAAGCGTTCCTGTATTAAGAGTGAATGTGTAAAAAAACGCAAGGAAAAAACACGTCCCCTGCGCTTATTTTTTATAAAAATAGGCTCCCCCGGAAACTTTCTGGTTTTGTTCTGCCTGTTTTTCGCTGGCTCTATTTTTATATTTAGATTCATAGTTTACAAACATTGATACGTTTACAAGAATCCCCATCGCAATTGAAAGCTGCAGAAGTGAAGATCCGCCGTAGCTCACAAATGGAAGCGGGACCCCTGTCAGAGGTATCACGCCTGAAATCCCTCCGAGGTTGATGAATGACTGGATGCCGATCATCCCAGCAATGCCGATGGCAAGCAGGCTTCCAAAAGGATCCTTGCATTTCATCCCTATGTACAGGCCCCTCAGAACGATATACCCAAGTGAGAGCAGAACGAAACAAACACCGAATGCCCCCAGCTCCTCTGCTATGACAGCCATGATGAAATCTGTGTGCGGTTCTGGCAGATAGCCAAGCTTCTGCACGCTCTGCCCGAGGCCGAGCCCTTTTACACCGCCTGCTCCGAGAGCCAGGAAAGAGTTGACAAGATGATACCCGTCATTCTGGGCATCTGCAAAGGGATCCTGAAGAACCTGGATCCTGGCCATTTGCACATCAGAGAAGAGCTTGTCATTCATAATCAGGATAAACGGGAGGGCAATGATAAAGGCAATCAGACACAGCTTTAAGATGTTTTTATAGCTCATGCCGGAACTCAGGATGATTGTGGCCGATATCAGGAAAATGATTGCCGCTGTCCCGAAATCCGGCTGTACAGCCACAAGCATGCAGACAAGGATCAAGTATACCAGGGGTGGGACAACCCCTTTATTAAACTGGTCGATATAGCTCTGTTTCTTTGCATAAACGGCTGATAGATAAATAATAACAAAAATCTTTACAAATTCTGAAGGCTGGAGGCTCAATGGCCCGAGTTTAAACCAGCTTTGCGCATTCCCTGCCACATGGCCGAATATAAACAAAGCGCCAAGGCCGATCAGTGAACCGAAAACCATCGGAACAAGGATCTTATTGCTGATCAGCGCCTTATAGGGAAAGAGTGCTGTGAAAATAAATACTAAGGCGGCCCCGAGCAGATAGATCTTCTGTCTTTGATAGAAATGGTCGCTTTCGAAGCCATACCTTTGCACGGCTGTTACCATACTTGCACTGTAAATCATAATGAGACCGAATAATGCCAGCATAACGACGACAGCAATCAATGTGTAATCGTATGATTTTAATATTTTTTTGAACATCCAACCTCTTCCTCATCTTCTGCGTTGTATTACCTATTCTACTATAGAAAGGAGATTCCTGCATTGAAGTAAAGAAATGTTAATTTTAATGTAACATATTAATTCATCAAACATCAGAATTATGTCATACTATTTAAAATTATGCTGCACTTCTTTTTCTTTACCATAGCATGTACAAAAAAACTCAAACCCTTGTGTTAAAAGAAAGTTTGAGTTTTTTACATTTATTTTCTTAATGAAGCTTCATGCAGGATGGAGAGTTCTTTTTCAAGCTCTCCCAGGATGGCTTTGCCTGTCTTTTCCTCGATGAGCCCGAGCCGGACGGCAAAATCTATTTCACGGGATAAACCGAACATCTGCGTATCAAGCACTTCCTCATACAAAGGGCACTGGGGCATTGTCAGATTATCCATCTGCACTTTAATAAGCTTTAATATTTTATCAGCGTCCGCCTTAAGCAAGGCATTGGCTTTTTCTTGATGATCGACTATCAGTTCTGACGCCAACATGGATCCCCCCGTTTCCGAGCGATTATCTATCTATAAATTTTATACTTAAGAAGGCAAAAATGCAAGACATATAAGGGGAAAGCTGCACATGCGGGGATAAATACCAGCACCCCGCAAGGAGGGGCTTCCAGTGTGAGGGTCCCATAGTATCTTTCACAGACAAAAATAGGTATAATTTAAGAAGGTACATACAGGAGGTAGCTAGTTATGGACAATATCATAATGATAAAAGGGAAAGTGAAATTTGAGATCACACTTGATCCCGGTGTATGGATTTTTGATGACCGAAGGGTAGACCTGAACGAATTCTTTCACGCTGATATCATCAAAAAGGATGAGCTCGAAGAGTATACAAAATCAGTTTCAAAGCACTGGGACAGAGAAATCATGGAGGGTGCTGTCCATCCTCCGACATTAAAGACCGAAAAAAAATTCGAGAAAGAAAAAGTGCTTAACGGGACTTTCGGCATTCCCTTAAAGCCTTTCCTTAAAAATGCCGAACCTGCTGAAGATGCCTCTTCCTTTGTCATCTCTGCCGGTGACGGCGAGGTGGAAATGCCGCTGGAAACCGCTGAAGATCTGATCCTCGGCTACTCTCTGAACGGCAAGCCGCTGAAAGAGGACGGCCCTGTGCACGTCTATTACGGAGACGGAAGCAATAAGGATAATCCGATCAGGCATATAAAGCAGTTCATCGTTCGCTGATTATCATGCAGGAGGGGGGAGCCGGGATGCTCCGCCCTCTTTAATTATGGGCATAAGATTAATATTCTACAGGGCGTAATCAGCTTTTGTATTACAGGAGTAAGTTCCATAAAGGCCGCTGTTCCCTCTCTTACTGATACAGCGGCTCAAGTTCCCCTTTTTCGTGCGCCATACGGATGACATGAAATTGAAACTGCTATATCCGGCTCCAGCCCGCCATATATATCTCTTATAAAAGATCAGCTGCCAGCTGTGCCAGACCTGACCTTTCCCCTTTAATAAGCTTAGTATGGCCTGAAATCTTTTGGTCCTTAAATCTTTCCACTACATAGGTAAGTCCATTATTGAAGGCATCAAGATACGGATGGTCGATCTGTTCCGGATCTCCCATCAGGACAATCTTGCTTCCTTCTCCCACCCGGGTAAGGATGGTCTTTACTTCGTGCTTGGTAAGGTTTTGGGCTTCATCAATGATGATATACTGATCCGGCACGCTTCTTCCCCTTATATATGTGAGCGCCTCGACCTCGATCGACCCCATCCCTGCAAGGATGGCATCAAGCTCGCCCGGTTTCTTGGCATTAAAAAGATATTCCAGATTATCGTAAATCGGCTGCATCCATGGCCTTAATTTTTCTTCTTTCTCTCCCGGGAGATAGCCGATATCCTTGCCTACAGGAACGATCGGCCTGGCCACCAGCAGCTTTTTGTATTCTCCGAAATCCTCAGTCTGCATCAGGCCTGCTGCCAGTGCGAGCAGTGTCTTCCCTGTCCCCGCTTTCCCAACCAGCGTCACAAGCGGCACATCTTTACGGAGAAGGAGCTCTGCGGCCATTGTCTGCTGTACATTGCGAGGGCGGATCCCCCAGATATGGTCCCCGTCAAACACAAGCTTTCTGGCTTTCTTTCCTGCCTGGTCTACTATGCCTATCGCAGAAGAAGAAGAGCCCAGTGCATCTTTCATAATGATGAATTGGTTGGGATAAAAAGGGTGATTGGCTATATCAGCAAGCGGCACCTCCCCTTTTTCATAAAATCTCCCCAAAAGATCGACGCTTACATACACCTCAAGAAATCCCGTATAAATATGGTCATTTTCAACCACCCTGTCACTCAGAAAATCTTCTGTCTGAAGCCCGATTGCATCCGCCTTCACCCTCACTAATGCATCTTTGCTGACAAGTATGACCGGGCGGCCGTTTTCCTTAGTCTCTTCTTCCAGTGAAAGATTCTTTGCGACTGCAAGGATCCGGTTGTCATTTGTTTTTTCAATGAATATCTCCTGCAATTCATGAAAAGACCGGTGATTCAGCTCAATTCTGAGTCCCCCGCCATTTTCAAGCTGAATCCTTTCATGCAGCTTGCCGGTTTCCCTCAGATTATCAATCAGCCTCGAAACCTGCCTTGCATTTCTCCCAACCTCGTCCATATATCGTTTCTTAGAGTCAACCTCTTCCAGGACAACTGCCGGAATGACTACTTCATTGTCTTCAAAAGAAAAGATAGAATGCGGGTCCTGCAGCAGGACATTGGTATCCAATACATATATTTTCGTCAATATGATGCCTCCTGCTCCTTGTAGGTCAAAATGAATGTTTCTTCTAAGGCTTATATTTCGCTGTCCGGAGCCTGCATTTTGCCTGGCTTGAAGAAGCAATCATAAGCTTTAAGAAACAAGCCTTGGTAAACTATATGTTTTCCTGCATAAAGATAGACGAATTTTTGCAGAATAATCCTTACGAAGAACTTTCCCGGGCATGTAGCTTTTCAGCATCTGGAAAACATCTGGAATAAGAATAATTGGAGGTGCTTAAATTGAAGAGATGGCTTGGTTATATAGCCGCTGTTTCAATGCTGGCAGGCTGTGCTGCGAACAGCCAATCAGCAGATGACGGCAGCCGGAATCTGGTGAATGTTAAGAACAGCACCATAACGAATAACAGCAGGGAATCAGAACAGGAGATCTCAAGGCATCTTGTAGATCTGGCAGAAAGGGTGCCAAATGTCAAAGATGCGGCGGCTGTGGTTTTCGCAGGATATGCCATTGTAGGGATTGATGTGGATAAAGATATAGACAGATCTGAAGTGGGCTCCATTAAATATTCTGTTACAGAAAGCCTGCGCAACGACCCTCATGGGGCAAGGGCGCTTGTAGTAGCAGACCCGGACTTGAATGCGAGGATCAGGGAAGTCGGCCAGGATATACAAAACGGGCGTCCCATCCAGGGCATACTGAATGAACTCGCAGATATCACGGGAAGGATTATGCCTGAAGTTCCCGGGGACATCACTGAGCCCCAGCCGAAGGATGCGACCGAGGAGCCAAAAAACAAGCTCAATTCATCAGAACGTTCTGAGCTGGAGGATAAGCAGCAAAAGCAATCGAATTACCATAAAGATTAAAGTTATATGAATCAGCACAAAAAAAGCTTAGTCCCGCGACTAAGCTTTTTTCATGGCCTCCATCACCTGCTGATCGAGCCTTTCTGCTGCTTTTTTATCATATGTTTTGTCATATTGGGGATCAGCTGTCATTTTAGATCCATAAAACATAACATCCCTTACCTCACTGATCTTCAGTTCTGCAAGTGCCAGCTTGAGGGGGACAGATTCCATTTTTTCCAGCTTCACTGCCGCTTCTCCCTGGATGGAGTATGTAGATTCGTTGGCAATGATATTGATGACTACATGCCTGTTATGTTTAATATTTTCAATAATCCTCGATCTGCTGTCAATAGCAAAGCAGATTGTTTCTTCATCCTTTGCCAGGACCCATGATATAGCATTCACGTTCGGCCCGCCTGTTTCATGGTCCACTGTTGCGAGAGTAACAAACCGCTCCTGCTGAAGCTCATCGAATAAGGGCTTGATCAGCCTCGGCTCAACTTGATTTGCCATTACTTTCCCCTCCTCTTAGTCCTATAATAGTATGACTTTCCCCAACTTTCAAGAACCCGTTCCCAGATGCTCTGCCCCCGGTGCAATCTAATTCGAAACTCTTGCCAAACTGTACTATAATATAAATAAGCAATATAGATAAGCAGCTTTTCTGACGGGCTGTCCCTTCGGCTGAAAAATAGGCAGAGGGCCGGCCGCGAGGACCAGTGCTGCTTCAGACTTCTGATCATTCAACTACATTAATAAATCGGGGTGTCATTATGAGAGTAAAATGTGTGCTTTGCGATAAGATAGAATCGATTGAAAATGAATCATTTCAGGCAAAACGCCTGCGTAACCGGCCGATCCATACGTATATGTGCAAGCCGTGCGAAGAAAGAATAACGGAAAAAACCAACCAAAGGGCCGCCACAGGCAACTTTAAGCTTTACCGGAGCCGCACGGAAGAAGAGGAATGGTAAAAACCGCCCTTGCCTCCGGGGCTGGAGCAGGCTTTTTTTTGGGATTATTCCTGAAGGCCGCTGAAACATTGACCGGCAAGAAAGTGTATGTGCTGCTTCTGAATATCGATTTTATTCCCGTGCTGGGGGATATTCGCTGGAGCGAGGCATCTGAATTCTTTTTCCATCTCCTATTTTCGCTGCTGTTAAGCTTTTGCCTGCTGCTTATTCTGCAGGCCGGAAAATGGCCGACACTGCGGGGATGCTTTTTATGGTAGTTTGCCATCACTTTTCCTGCCCTCCTGCTCTATTTTCCACTCTCCCTTCTGGCAGAGCGGCAGGTACCGCTCCCGGGTGATATGATGGCATTCGGTTTGTGGACAGCAGGCCATATTCTCTACAGCATAGTCCTCGCCAGCTTCTTTTGGCTGGGAATCAGAAAAACCCGCTTGCCCTGATGGGAGAAGCGGGTTTTTCTTATAATGGGAAGTTCGGATATTTCTCCGGCTCTTCATTGATTTGGTCCAGCATGACATCGATCAGCTCAGCCGGAAAACGGAAGCTTCTTCTTTCATTTTTATCTGTAAAAAAGACAGTATAAAAATCCGCTTCTTTAACAGCCTCAATCTCTGAAAGCTTTAAGTCCTCAGTCAGAATCGCTTTGAACATTTCTTCCGTTTCTGCAGCTGCAGTATCCTCCGGCCGTGCATCGCAAACAACCTTGATTGTAAGCCAATTATAGATTGAATCCTGCAGAGATTTCATCATAACGACCTGCCTCCCCGGCTGCTACATGCCTGCTTCCTGTTTTTTCTGCTGGTGCAGCCTGATTTTATAGATGATCAGGATAAGGGCGGCAACCACCAGGCCCTCCCCAATTGGGAGAAAGACTCCCAAAAAGGTCAGGACCGTGCAGCCCAGGATTAAAAACAAATAAATGACAGCCGACTTTGCCAGCGGGAGCTTTTTGGCAAATCCGAGCTTGAATACGACTACACATAAAAGAATGATGGTTATATAGAGCATCCACATTCCTAATTCAGGATTCTCGTCCACTTTATATAACGCGGCGAAAAAAGACAGGCGTTCAGCAATCATATTGCTCTCCTCCTTTTTAAGTCTTTAGTTCGTTTCTGCGTATTTCTTCTTTTTAGCGATCCGTTCACGTTCGTTCTTATCCAGGATTTTCTTGCGCAGGCGGATGGATTCCGGAGTCACTTCGCAATACTCATCATCATTCAGGTACTCAAGCGCTTCTTCAAGCGTCATGATGCGCGGCTTTTTCATAGTAGCCGTCTGGTCTTTATTGGCAGAACGTATATTGGTAGCCTGTTTTACTTTTGTGATATTGACGGTGATGTCATTCTCACGAGTATGTTCTCCAACAATCATGCCTTCATAGATTTCTGTTCCGGCTTCAAGGAAGATGATTCCTCTGTCTTCAACCTGCATGATTCCATAAGTAGAAGCTTTTCCGCTTTCCATGGACACAAGAACACCCTGGCGCCTTCCGCCAACCTGGCCCTGTGCCATTGGCTGATAGCTGTCAAAGGAATGGTTGATGATTCCATATCCGCGGGTAAGCGTCAGGAATTCAGTTGTATATCCGATCAGGCCGCGAGCAGGAACGTTAAAGATCAGGCGGACCTGGCCGCTGCCGTTATTAATCATATCAAGCATTTCGCCTTTTCGGGCACCGATTGATTCCATGATTGAACCAGTATGCTCCTCAGGAACATCGATCTGCACGCGCTCAACAGGCTCACATCTTACACCGTCGATTACTTTTACGATGACCTCCGGCTTTGACACTTGAAGCTCATAGCCTTCACGTCTCATATTTTCAATCAGGATGGAAAGGTGAAGCTCACCGCGTCCTGACACAACCCAAGCATCAGGTGACTCTGTGTTCTCAACGCGAAGACTTACATCTGTCTGAAGCTGGGCACGAAGCCTTTCTTCAATTTTACGTGATGTAACGAACTTGCCTTCTCTTCCTGCAAATGGACTGTTATTGACCAGGAATGTCATCTGCAGTGTAGGCTCGTCGATACGGAGGACAGGAAGAGCTTCCTGATGCTCAACAGGTGTAACGGTTTCCCCTACATTGATATCTTCCATTCCGGAAACGGCAATCAGGTCGCCTGCCTTTGCTTCCTGAATTTCCTGGCGCTTCAGCCCGAAGAAGCCAAAAATTTTGCTTACACGGAATTGTTTTACACTTCCGTCAAGCTTCATGAGTGCAACCTGCTGGCCGACCTGCATGGTTCCGCGGAAAACACGGCCAATCCCGATTCTTCCGACATAGTCGTTATAGTCAAGAAGGGCAACCTGGAATTGAAGATGCTCTTCACTATTGTCAACTGGTGCAGGAATATGATCGACAATCGCATCATAAAGGGACTGCATGTTCTCATCCTGCTTTTCAGGATCTGTACTTGCTGTTCCATTGATGGCAGATGCATAAATAACAGGGAACTCAAGCTGTTCTTCATTGGCATCAAGCTCGATGAACAGGTCAAGGACTTCGTCAATGACTTCGGCAGGACGCGCAAAGTCACGGTCAATTTTGTTAACAACAACAATTGGCGTCAGATTCTGTTCAAGCGCTTTTTTCAATACAAAGCGCGTCTGCGGCATACAGCCTTCGTATGCGTCGACAACAAGCAGAACACCATCAACCATTTTCATGATACGCTCAACCTCGCCGCCAAAGTCAGCGTGGCCCGGAGTATCAAGGATATTGATTCTTGTATCTTTGTACTGGATGGCTGTATTTTTAGCCAGGATGGTAATTCCGCGCTCTCTTTCAAGGTCATTGGAATCCATCGCACGTTCTTCCACATGCTCATTAGTCCGGAAAGTTCCTGACTGTTTCAGCAGCTGGTCAACAAGTGTCGTTTTTCCGTGGTCAACGTGGGCAATAATCGCGATATTGCGAAGATCTTCTCTGATTTTCAAAAAATTCACTCCTAGCTATATTCTAAGCTAATTTATTTTAAAGCTTTATAAACAATCACAACTAAAACATTATACCATAATGACAGTGGTAAACTAAAAGTTTTTTGTGTAAAATAAATTTTAAAGAAAAGAACACATATCTACACTATACCTAAAGACTGGGCTTGATATACATTTTCCATGCTTCAATTCTGGACTTGCTTATGATTTTAAGTGAATCTTCAGGTGCCTGGTCCCGGTTAAACTTTAGGGAGGGGGATTTTTTTGAAAAACATTAAGTGGCCTTTATTATTCTTTGCCGTGGCAGCAGCAGCCTGCATCATGGGTGTCGGCATATCGATTGCCGAGAAAAGTATATTCGGGGTAATTGCCTGTATTGCAGCCCTTGTGCTTGTAATGGGCTTCGGATTTAAAACCAAGAAGAAAATGCGCGAAAACGGATTATTATAACTATAGAACCAGCGAAGAAGCCGGCCCATTGGGGGTCCGGCTTCTTTTTATAGTCTGTTGCTGTTCATGGCTGAAGAGGCTTCAGCAAAAGGAGGTGCTCTTTGCCTCCTTCATCTTTTTCGGATTTATACTGCTCAAAGCCGCTTTTCGAAAGAAACTCCAGCCAGCCGGATTCACTTGCTGGAACAGCGGCAAATACCGCCTTATTTTCTGCAGCCAATTCTTCCCCTAGTGTCAAGAGGATCCCGCAGCCAAGGCCTGTCCCTCTTCTGTTTGGATGAACAAGGATAGTCCCGAGCCAAGGCTTCCGGTTAGAAGGTGCCCTTCTTACATGGAAGGTAACACCCGCCCTTTCACCATCCTTCTCCCACACTCTCCATTCTCCATCAAGTTCTGAATACACCTCTATGTATTCCTCAATGCCCCTCCCCTGTGTCTCATGCACAAGCCATTCTCCTGAATGGTCAGCCAAATATTGAAAAAAAGCATAGTCTCCTGCTGAAAGGCTCCTTGAGGTGATCTTACCAGCTGCCATTTTGCAAATAGTCCCTGAGGATCTTTTCATGCAGGCCAGGCTTGCAGATGAAAACTGAGCTTTGCTCTAACAGGTTCAGATCTTCCCCTTTCAGGGTAGTCGCTTTGCCTCCCAATTCGGTTATAAGGATATTCCCTCCAGCAAAGTCCCACGGGGCCAGTCTCAGTGATATATATGCATCGATGCGGCCTGTTGCAACATAAGCCATTTCAATAGCAGCAGATCCGTATGAACGGGTGCCTCTAACATCCCTGACAAGCGGGGCCAGCAGACTTGGGTCGATCCTTTTGTTTTCAGTGACCCAGGTAGCATTCAGCCCTATGATAGCATCCTGGACACTTGCTTCTTTCAGGCTCGGTATTTGCATATCGTCCAGATAGGCGCCTTTACCCTGGAAAGCATGATAAAGCTCATCATGGGCCACATCGTAAATAAGGCCGATCTTTCCAACCCCATCTTCATATATCCCGATCGATATGGCGAAATTCCTTTGCTGATGAACAAAATTCATTGTTCCATCAATTGGGTCGATAATCCAGACAACTCCATCCAGATCCTCTATTTTGTCCCCAAATCCTTCTTCGCCAAAAATGCGGTGTTCAGGATATGTTTCATTGATTTTGCTGATAAAAAACTGCTCGGTCGCCTGGTCGATGTCAGTCACAAGATCATTCCGGTTGGATTTCGTTTCAATAGTCAGCGTTTTTTTGAAAGAATCCTTAATCCTTCTTCCGGCTTCTTTTACCCATTCTTTTGCTTTTTCATCAATATGATCCCAGTTCGTCATTTCTCTTTCCTCCGTAAAGGCCGGGCTCCAGCTGCCAGCGCCCTGCGCCCGGCCATATATTAATGATAAGATTATCGGAAATGCAGGAACTTCTCAAGCATAGCGTCCCCCCGCCTCACTCTATTAAGCAATATCCTTCTTTTTTCCCTTCAGAAAAAATAATAAACGGACTCCAGCCATGTTACCGGGAGCCCGTTTTTATTTTCTATAGAAGTTTTCAACTGACCATTCTGACATTTTTTCTCCTTTTTAATGAACCTTTATATATATTTAAATAAATGCTAGAGCCTTTCTCTCACAGCGCTTTCAGCCTAACCAGCTCTTCACGTATCTTTTCGAGCTTTTGTTTTGTTCTTTTTTTGACATTCTCATTATTGTCGCCCATTGCTTCGAAAAGTGTCGCCAATTCATAATCCATTTCAAGCCTCAGTACGGCGGTTCTTTCCTTTTCACCGGCTTTTTTCTTTACAGAATTCATTAATTGTTTCATGATCTTGCACCCCTTCCGGTTTTAGTTGAATTTTCAGATATCTTTTTTTATTATAATATGAAGTCCTCAAAGCAGTTGCAACAAAATTGTGCTGATACCCATTGCCTGTAAATAAGAGGTCAGAAGCTGTTCATTTCCCCTTTTTCCTGCGCTGTGCTACAATGTTGCCAAAATCAGCAGGAGGTTATACATATGCCATTCAGCGGCTTTTCCAATGCAGACTTTGATGTTTTTAAAATAGATGGACTAGAAGAAAGAATGGATAGCTTGAAAGAAAATATCCGTCCAAAGCTTGAGGAGCTGGGCAGCTATTTTGCGCCGGGCTTATCAGCTCTTACAGGAGATGAAATGCATCCCCATGTTGCCAAGCATGCCAGAAGGACAATCAATCCGCCAAATGATACCTGGGTTGCCTTTGCGGCTAATCCAAGAGGATATAAAATGCTCCCCCATTTTCAGATCGGATTATGGGAAAGCCATGTGTTCATTTGGTTTGCCACCATTTACGAAGCACCCAATAAAAAGGAATTCGGGGCTGCATTAAAGAAAAACTTAAGCGAAATCTACAGCAGCATCCCCGGCAGCTATGTATGGTCAGGAGATCACACAAAGCCTGGCGCCGTTTCTCACAGTTCCCTTGATAAGTCAGAACTTGAGGCCATGTTCGACCGCCTCGAAAACGTTAAAAAGGCGGAAATCCTCTGCGGTGTCAACATACCGCGTGAAGAAGCCATCAAGCTCAGCGCTGAGGAATTCCTGCAGAAAGCTGATTCTGTATTTAAAAATCTATTACCCCTATACAAAATGGCATAAACGGGTCCAGACGCCCAAACTGCCAAAAGAACCTGCATCAGATCGATGCAGGTTCTTTTGTTTACTTCATTTTTACTTTGTCCCCGGCTTTTGCCTCTTTGGCTGCTTTTACGGAACGGTATGGCGAATACCCGCTCGTTTCTTCAAATTCGCTGCAGACTGTCTTTTCCTGGGCCTTGCCTGGTACAATTTCTTTAAAACGGCGGTACGAATCCATAAGGATTTCCCTGTCGACCCCTTTTTCATAAGCGGCTTCAACGCTCTCAAAGAACTTTATCACGTCTACAATTTCTTCTGTCGACCAATCCGGGTCGATTGGATATTGATATTCCAAAGATGTTCACTCCTCTTCAAGCATCTTAGCTGATTTTAACCAGTCCAAGAAAATTTTGCAATTCTTGTCCTAGTCTGCCCATGAGCGCCGGATATCTTCTGCTTCTTTTATAATCCTGCTGACCAGATCGCCAGCTGAAGGAATATCCTTAATCATGCCCATTACCTGCCCTGCCCAGGCAAATCCTTCAGTTTCAGAGCCGTCATGGATATAGCGCTTGTTTGCCTGCCCGCTTATATAATCCTTCAGTTCTTCATAACTGCCATTATTCTTTTCAATTTCCAATATTCTGTCCGCCCATGAGTTGGCAATGACCCTCGCAGGAGCCCCGAGCGAACGTTTAATGACAATGGTGTCATTTTCCGATCCCCCGACCAGTCTTTCTTTATACAGCTTTGAAGCATGCACACACTCTTCTGTAGCCACAAATCTTGTGCCCATTTCAATTCCTTCCGCACCAAGGCTCAAGGCAGCCATCAAGCCCCTGCCGTCGCCGATCCCGCCAGAGGCGATCACTGGAATCGACACAGCATCTGAAACCTGGGGAACAAGCACCATTGTCCCGGTATCTGTCCTTCCAAGATGCCCTCCCCCCTCCTGGCCGACAACCATCACAGCATCCGCGCCGAGTTCTTCTGCTTTAACAGCCTGCCTTCTTGCCGCCACAAGCACAAGCTTCCTGACATCAGTTCCCTTCAGCATCTCAAAAATCGGGGCCGGATTCCCGCCCGTCATAGAAATGACCGGGACACCCTCCTGAAGCGCTGCTTCCAGGAACCCCTCGAATGGCCTGCCATGCTGCCCGATGGCAAAATTAACGCCAAAAGGCTTTTCCGTTATCGTTTTGACCTTTCTGATTTCCGTTTTGAGCTCCTCCGGCGAAGGCAGCGACATGGCTGTTATTTGTCCCAGTCCGCCTGCATTGGAAACCGCTCCTGCAAGCTCAGAGTACGCAAGATGCGCGAGGCCTCCTTGAATGATCGGGTACTGTATATCCAATAATTCCGTTACTCTAGTCTGCCATTTCATCTTTGTCTCCCCTTTTCCTTCTCAATTCTCCTTCAAATACTTCGGGACAGCAGCTGAAAATTCCTTTTTTAACAGGCGGGAAACCGGAAATCCACTGTATGGGCGCAGGGGCGAATAGTCAAGAGTATTTCATCGAATGCTACAGAAAAGGGATATATTCAGCCGCTCTGCAAATTTGCCTGCCAATGCCGGCTAGAATCGCTTTGCATCCATATGCTTTAATGCTATAATTCATTTGTTTTATAAGTATATTAACGACAATGATTAAAGAGGTGTGGGAATAGTTGCTACAATCTGAAACACCGTTATTCAGCGGTTTACTGGAACATGCAAAAAAGAACCCTATTCAATTTCATATACCCGGACATAAAAAAGGGGCGGGAATTGATCCGGAGTTCCGAGAATTTATCGGAGATAATGCCCTGTCAATCGATTTGATTAACATCGGCCCCCTTGATGATCTCCATCAGCCGAAAGGAATCATCAAACAGGCGCAGGACCTGGCTGCAGAAGCATTTGGTGCAGATCATACATTCTTTTCAGTTCAGGGAACCAGCGGAGCGATCATGACGATGGTCATGGCAGTCTGCGGGCCTGGGGACAAAATTATCGTACCAAGAAATGTTCATAAATCGGTGATGTCAGCCATTGTCTTCTCAGGTGCGACCCCTATTTTCATTCACCCGGAGGTTGATGAAAAGCTGGGAATTTCACATGGAATCACTACAGATTCAGTGGAGAAGGCACTTAGCCAGCATCCCGACGCTAAAGGTGTGCTGGTTATCAATCCTACCTATTTTGGAATATCAGCAAACCTGAAGGAGATTGTTGAGATCGCTCATTCCTATGAGGTGCCTGTCCTTGTGGATGAAGCACATGGTGTTCATATTCATTTCCATGAAGACCTGCCGATGTCTGCGATGCAGGCTGGCGCCGATATGGCCGCTACCAGTGTCCATAAACTGGGCGGATCAATGACGCAAAGTTCAATCCTGAATGTTAAAGGAAATCTTGTTTCCCCTAAGCGCGTTCAGTCGATCCTAAGCATGCTGACAACGACCTCTACCTCCTATCTGCTGCTTGCGTCTCTTGATGTTGCAAGAAGAAGACTTGCTACAGAGGGGAAAGAGCTGATTGAGCGGACAATAGACCTGGCACAGTATATGAGGAAAGAAATCAATGAGGTTGACCGCCTCTACTGTGTCGGTGACGAGATTCTTGAAACCAAGGCGGCTTATGATTATGATCCGACCAAATTGATTATCTCTGTGAAAGAGTTAAATGTAACAGGATATGATGTAGAAAAATGGCTCCGCGAGAAGTTTAATATCGAGGTCGAGCTATCAGATTTATATAATATCCTCTGCATCATTACTCCAGGAGATACCAAACAAGAGGCAGATGCCCTGCTTGCTGCACTCAGGGAATTATCTGCGGGCGGCCTTCAAGAAACTGAACGCAAGGATGCAAAAGTGATGCTGCCTAATATACCGGTGCTTTCGTTAACGCCACGGGATGCTTTTTATGCAGAAACTGAGCTTGTCCCTTTTGACGAATCTGAAGGGCGCATCATTGCAGAATTCATCATGGTCTACCCTCCAGGAATTCCAATCTTCATTCCAGGGGAAATCATCACGAAGGATAATCTTGTCTATATTAAAACAAATATGGAGGCAGGACTGCCTGTCCAGGGACCTGAGGACTACGATTTCAAATTCCTGCGTGTGATTAAAGAGCATAAAGCGATCAGGTAAGAATATGGAACAAAAGCGCAAGCGCCTTGATCCACCCCTTAAGGAACGCAGACTAAAAACGCCACTTCCTGCTGCAACGTCTTGAGGCCCCCCATCCTGGGGGGCCTCAAGACGAACCTCCCCGAAAGGCGTTCTTTGCCTTTTTGGGAGGTTTGGCTTGTGACCTCGGCGCAGCTGCTGGACGTGGATCAAGAATTGATAATAATCCACAAGGATTACTAATTATAAATTCCTAAACAGTAAAAAAGAAAGCATGCAATTTTTGCATGCTTTCTTCTATAAAATCATTTTTAATGCTGATTCTAATTGCTTTTCTCTTTTTGTCCGCCTTTTCTGCAATTGCATTTCGCATACAGAACCGTTACCTTTTCATCTTCAAAGTGATCGATTGTTGAATTGCAATCCTGACATACTATTGTGCCCATCTGTTCAATCCCCTTTTCGCTGAATTTGGTTTTGAAAGCGTTTTATTTTACTCTAAATCTATAATATTATAACATTATTAAAATATCAAGCCTAAATTGTATGACACATTTTGCGGGTTATCGCTTATTTTTCATTCTTTTTTTCCAGGGAGGAAGGATCATTCCCTTTTAAAAACTTCTATAAGGTTACAGCATCCCGCAAGAATGGTAAAATTAAATCTAAATATTCTGTTTTTAAAGGAGGTTTCTTCATGTCGAGCAGCGCTTACATAAAACTGGTCAAAACATCAAGCCAGGAAACGATTACAATTCAGGAGGTAAAAGATTTACTGGAATATTATAAAGCTATAACCGCAAAAACCGGCGATCAGGTTGATTGGGGTTACAGCAAAGCAGCCTTTCCTTATGAAATAAAGGAATATACACAAGGAGACGGAAAACGGCTTTGGCTGCAATCTTTGGATGACCGTTATAATACGATACTGATAGGAGTAGGAACAGAAATGATACAAGATGCTGACAGCACAGAGCGGATCCAATCCTATATACAGCTTACCCTGCCGGAAAATGCAGCAATGGGCGACAAAAGCAAAGCGAATGAATTCTGTAAATTTTTAGCTAAGAAACTCCAGGCTGAACTGCAGCTGTTCAACGGAAGAATTATGTACTTTAACGGGCGAAAATAATAAGGTATGATAATATAGATTCGTTGAAATAAGTTTCAGGTATTAAGGAGTTGTCAGCTTGAAGAAAAGAGTCCTAATCATCATAATAGTCAGTCTGGCTTTTACACTGGTGTCCCCTTTCATCTTTGACGCAAGGCTGGAAGACAAGCCGGATTCATTAACACAGAATCTTCTATTCGGGGGCCCTTTCCCTTTTGCCGAGCAGACCAGCTATCTGCCAGAGCAGGAGGATGCATATCCGGTGGTTATACAATTTGAATCTCCCCTGGAAAAAGAAACGAATTACAAGCTTACGCCCCTCGTGTTGACAGAGCTGAGCTATTTTCTTTTCTTTTTCGCAGTCACAACTATAATAGCTAGATTATTTAAAGGGAATGTTAGAAGGTAAGAAGAAAGAGCGGCACTCGATGCCGCTCTTTTTCTGGTTTATAAAGCTGTTTGGATCCTGTCAGGATCCACAATTTCATACCCTTTTGCCTGAAGGCCCTTTACAATCCCCTCCAGCGCTGCATTCGTCCAATCTCTGTCATGCATAAGCAGATTGGCTCCGTCGGTCAGATATGGGGAATTGACCATAATGTCCGTCAAGGCCTCTTTGTTTTGATAGTCCTTTTCCCAATCGTATCCATATGTCCAGTTCATGAGCTCCATTCCTTCCGCTGCAGCAGCCTCCCTGCTTGCATCGGTATTGATCCCAAAAGGAGCCCTGAAAAATCGAGGCTTTTCCCCGATGATTTCTTCTACACGTTTATTTAATTTCAATACCTCTTCCTTTTGCTGTGCCGGGGTAATTTCCTTTAGATTACTGTGGCTGTATGTATGGTTCCCGATTGGAAAACCCAGATTATGTATCTCTTTCAATTTTTCTTCTTCCTCCGGGGTATCCAGAAAATGCCCGTTAACGAAAAATATGGCGCTGACACCCAGCTGATGCAATGTTTTAGCCATCTCTACGGCATGTTTATCAGGCGCATCATCAATGGTAAGGAGGACCACTTTTTTGTTCGCATCTGCCAGCGGCTCAATAGTCCAATTATTTTCATTAATGCGGTATAAAGGCTCTTTATCCTCCGTTTCAGCCGGCTGTTCTTCCTGAGATCCTGTCTCCTCTGCAGCTGAATCACTTGCCTCTTCATTTTCAGCAGTTTCTTCTGCATTGCTGCTTCCCTGCTCTTTGGCCGTTTCCACAGTATCTTTTGGTTCTTCTCCCTTATCTTTGCCTGCTTCTCCGCCTGCACCGCACGCAGAAAGCAGCATGGCAGACAGCACCAAGGCGGCAGTTTTTTTATTCATCATTACCCCTCCAATAAGCGTTATGCTTTTTATTATACTTATAAAATGTTAGTATAGAAAATGGTTTGTAACTGGTAGAGACAATCGAAATAACTCCCCCTTTTTATCCGTAAAGTATTTCTATCTGCTGTTTTCCCTAAACCACTGTTTCCACACCATACTATTTTCTAAACATAAAACTGCAGCCCATTCATCAGCAATGGCTGAGCCTGCACATATGTATGATTTGATTTGGAGGGATTGGATGAAGAAACTGACACCAGTTTTTTGGGTATCAGTTATCGTAACTGTATTATTTATTATCTGGGGGCTTATTCCAAAAAGGATATTGCCCAATGCAAATTTAGACGTTGTTACACAAAATGTTCAAGGATTCATCCTTGAGAAATTTGGCTGGTTTTATATGCTGTCAGCCTCGATCTTTTTAATTTTTGCTATTGTACTTATTTTCACAAAGTATGGAAACATTCGTTTAGGGAAAGATAATGAGCAGCCCGAATTCGGTTATTTAACCTGGTTTGCGATGCTGTTCAGTGCAGGAATGGGGATAGGCCTTGTATTCTGGGGAGCTGCAGAGCCTATGTATCATTATTTCGATCCGCCATTCGGCGACGGAGAAACGCCGGATTCTGCCAGAACAGCCATGAGATATTCCTTTTTCCACTGGGGACTCCACCCTTGGGCCATCTATGCAGTGATAGCCCTTGCTTTGGCTTACTTTCAGTTCAGGAAAGGGGCTCCAGGGGTCATCAGCTCCATTCTCCGTCCCATCTTAGGGGATAAAGTTGACGGAATGCTTGGTGTACTAATCAATTTCATCGCAGTATTTGCAACTGTCTTCGGTGTAGCCACTTCACTGGGACTGGGTGCCATTCAAATAAGCGGCGGCCTGTCACATGTGTTCAGCGGCGTCAGCAACGGCATCGGGACACAGATGATCATTATAGCCGCTGTCACGGTATTATTTATGCTTTCGGCCCAGACAGGGCTTAATAAAGGCATTAAATACTTGAGCAATCTTAATATCATCCTGGCCATTCTTCTGCTGCTATTCATGCTGTTTGTAGGGCCTACCAATTTTATTATGGATCTATTCACCACTACTATCGGTTCTTACTTGCAGAACCTGCCATCCATGAGCTTCAGGCTCAGCCCGTTTGATCAGGAACTGACATGGTTCCAGGATTGGACCATTTTCTATTGGGCCTGGTGGATTGCATGGGCTCCATTTGTGGGAACCTTCATTGCACGGATTTCAAAAGGCAGGACCATCAGGGAGTTTGTCATCGGTGTCCTTGCTGTACCAACATTATTCGGTGCGCTTTGGTTTTCAGTATTTGGAGGAACCGGTATTTTCCTCGAATTCTTTGAAAATACGCCAATCATGGATACGATGACCGAGAATGGCATGGAGATCGCTTTATTTGCTGTCTTTGAGCACTTCCCGTTATCAATGGTGCTGTCCTTGCTTGCCATCTTCCTTATCAGCACCTTCTTCATCACTTCAGCGGACTCGGCAACCTTCGTGCTTGGCATGCAAACGACGAACGGAAGCCTGAACCCGCCAAATAAAGTTAAATTTGTATGGGGCATTATCCAATCTGCTTCTGCAGCCATACTTCTGTGGACAGGCGGCCTTGAAGCATTGCAGCGTGCGTCTATTATTGCCGCCCTGCCATTTACAGTTATTATGCTCCTGATTGTAGTTTCACTGATGAAAGCCTTAAAAGAAGAAAATGTGAGCGATACAAAAGAAAAACAGCAAAAATCTGCATAATAGAAAAGCTTCGGGATGATTTATCCCGAAGCTTTTTTGGTTGGTGTATTTTTATATAGCATTGTTATCCTGCTGCGTTTGTGATTTTTTCAAAAGTGCGGCTACAGGTTATCTGCTGGGACCGCTATTTTTTCTATTTCCTAAGAATAGTGGTTCTAGCTCAACTGGCTGGGACCGCTATTTTTTCTTTTCCCAAGAATAGTGGTCCTAGCTGCCCATGCTGCCATCACCTTATATCTTCAAGTGGTCCTCCCATTTTACCCTAGAAAGGAAAGTCTGCAGGCTGCCTTATAAATTCCGTTCAACTACCACCAGGTACTCTCAATAATGAATAAATGCCAGAGCCGCCTGAAAGCAACCATACAGCCCCAAAGACAGCATAGTGACCATAAAAGTTCTCTTCGGTGATTTTATGATGAAATTACCCAAAATAACAGCAAGATAGAAAAATACAAAAAACATGAGAACATTATAAACTGGATGGTCATGCTTAGAAAGCCACTCCAAAAAAGTATAGCCGCTCCATATAATCAGCTGGATCATGATCACCGAATAAGTCTTCATATAAACACCGCCAATTGCAATATATATTCCCTTCATATGTTTGCTTGTAATCCAGGCTTATATGTATTATATGTACCACTCCGGCCGGGTATTTTTCAATTTTGTAACAATTGGGTGACAAGCGGAGATATTACTATTTATTATGTTAAAATATGGGCTATTATGACGAAATTATTTACAGCTTTTAACACATTAAGAGAAGAAAAGGTGAGCATAAATGAAGAGTTTCCGTTTTTTGCTGTTAGCTTCTTTTATGATATTGACCGTTTCCTGCAGCAAGACGAAAGCTGCTGATGATTTAATGCTTGATAGCTCGCAAAAGCAGGTGATTTTCTTTACAGATGAATCTGACTATCAAAATGAAGCACCATATTATGATGCAATCATAGAATTGAAAAAGGAATTTCCGGATGAAATGAAGAAAATGAAAGTCATAACGGCTGCCAAGGCGAAAAAGTATTATAGTACATTCGAACTTAAAGGATGCCCGGCCATTTTAGTTTTGCACCAGAACAGGATTACAGCAAAAGTGAATGGCGATGCATCAAAAGACAAAATCATTGAACCGCTGTCTAAAGCACTTAGGACCGGCACATAAAAAAGACCTTCCCTCTTTTGTGAGGAAAGGTCTTTCTCTTTATAAGTCCTGCATGCAGTCACAAATTATTTAATGATGTGAATTGGGCTTCCAAGTGCAACTTCAGCTGCTTCCATAGTGATCTCGCCAAGTGTTGGGTGAGCATGGATAGTCATAGCCAAGTCTTCAGCAGTCATGCCTGCTTCAATGGCAAGGCCAAGTTCAGCAATCATGTCAGATGCATTTGCACCAGCAATTTGCGCACCGATGACAAGGTCATCTTCTTTGCGTGTGATCAGCTTCACGAAACCGTCAGTGCTGTTTAAAGCAAGGGCACGGCCATTTGCTGCAAATGGGAATTTGGCAGCATTGACTGCAATTCCTTCTTCTTTAGCCTGCTGCTCAGTGTAACCCACTGAAGCCAGTTCAGGATCAGAGAATACAACTGCAGGGATTCCAAGATAGTCGATCTCAGAATTGTGGCCAGCGATTGCTTCAGCTGCGATTTTACCTTCATAAGAAGCTTTGTGAGCCAACGGAGGTCCTTCAACAATGTCACCTATAGCGTAGATGTTGCTTACGCTTGTACGGCACTGCTTGTCGATCTTGATGATGCCGCGGTCTGACATTTCAACGCCCGCCTGCTCAAGGCCAAGCTCGTCAGTATTTGGACGGCGTCCCACCATAACGAAGACATAATCAGCTTCAACAGATTTTTCTTCGCCTTTTACTTCATACTTGACTGTTACACCGCTGTCAGTTTCTTCAACACCTTTTGCAAGTGCATTAGTGATGATGTTAGCGCCTTTTTTCTTCAGGTTCTTTTTAACCAATGAAGACATTTGCTTTTCAAATCCGTTCAGGATCTCATCAGTTCCTTCAAGGATGGTCACTTCAGTACCGAAGTTAGCGTAAGCTCCGCCAAGCTCGGTTCCGATGTAGCCGCCGCCGATGACAACGATCTTCTCAGGAACTTCTTCAAGAGCCAGTGCGCCTGTTGAATCAAGCACGCGCTTTGAATATTTGAATGCAGGCAGTTCGATTGGACGTGAACCTGTCGCAACGATTGCATTCTTGAAAGTGTAAGTCTGGGAAGACTTCTCATCCATTACTTTCAGAGTATTTGCATCAACGAAGAAAGCTTCTCCGCGTGCGATCTCTACCTTGTTTCCTTTAAGAAGGCCTTCAACACCGCCAGTAAGCTTCTTGACAACTCCGGCTTTCCATTCCTGTACCTTTGTGAAATCTACTTTCACATTTTCCGCTGAAATGCCCATTTCTTCTGAATGCTTAGCATGTTCATAGCGGTGTCCAGCTGAAATCAAAGCCTTTGAAGGGATACAGCCGACATTCAGGCAGACGCCTCCAAGAGTTCCTCTTTCAACGATTGTTACTTTTTGTCCAAGCTGTGCTGCGCGGATAGCGGCAACATAGCCTCCAGGACCTGCACCGATTACTATAGTATCTGTTTCAATAGGGAAATCTCCAACTACCATTTAATTACGCCTCCATTAACAATAGTTCTGGATCGTTGAGTAAACGCTTGATGTGGTTTAATGCATTTTGTGCTGTTGCGCCATCGATGATTCTGTGGTCAAAGCTTAAAGAAAGTGCAAGAACTGGTGCTGCAACGATTTCTCCATCTTTCACTACAGGCTTTTCAGCGATGCGGCCAATTCCCAGGATCGCTACTTCAGGATGATTGATGACAGGTGTAAACCATTGTCCGCCCGCAGAGCCGATATTGGTAATTGTGCAAGAAGCGCCTTTCATTTCATCCGCAGCAAGCTTGCCGTCACGGGCCTTGGTTGCCAGGCTGTTGATTTCATCAGAGATAGCAAATGTAGATTTGCGGTCAGCATCCTTCACAACAGGAACAAGCAGGCCTTTCTCTGTATCAGCAGCAATTCCAATGTTGTAGTAATGCTTGTGAATGATCTCGCCAGCAGCATCGTCAATTGACGTGTTGAGCGCCGGGAATTCACGCAGTGCACTAGTCAATGCCTTTACCACATAAGGCAGGAATGTAAGCTTGATGCCTTTGTTTGCTGCAACTTCCTTGAATTTCTTACGGTGTGCTACCAGTTTTGTTACATCGATTTCATCCATTAATGTAACATGCGGTGCAGTCTGCTTGGAGTTAACCATAGCTTTTGCAATCGCTTTGCGGATTCCGCTCATTTTCTCGCGGGTTTCCGGATATTGGCCTTGAGGAGCTGCTGCTGCTGCCGCTGGTGCTGCTGCTTCTTCCTTAGCTGCCTCTGCCTGTGGTGCTTCCTGAGCAGGTGCTTGAGAGCCTCCGTTCAAGAATGATTCAATATCTTCCTTCAGCACACGTCCGTTTTTACCGCTGCCTGCTACCTGGCGGATATCAACGCCTTTGTCGCGTGCGAACTTGCGCACTGATGGCATAGCGATAATTCTGCGGTCAGGATCAACATCGGGCTGGGAAATAACTGTGCCTTTACCGGCGTCTTCCTGTCCAGGAGCTTCTTCCTTCTTCACATCCTGGCCAGCTTCCATTGTTGATTGAACCTGTGCTTCCGTTTTTTCGGCCGGCGCTTCATCACCGTGTTCACCTTTAAATTGTAAATCCTCATACCCCGGTGCGTCAAAAGATACGAGCACTTGTCCAACAGTAGCAACTGTTCCTTCGCTGATGTGGACCTCTTCAACAGTCCCTTCAACTGGGGATGGAATTTCTACTACTGATTTATCGTTTTGCACTTCGCACAATACGTCATCTTCTTGAACTTTATCGCCTGGTTTAATAAACCATTTTACGATTTCACCTTCGTGGATACCTTCACCGATATCAGGTAATCTGAATTGGAATGACAATGGGTTCACCTTCCTGTTAGTAAATTGAGTGATGATGCAGGAAAGGGAGAAAAAACTTCCCTCTCCCATTAAGAAATTGATCTATTAGAAAGTAAGTACTTTTTTAGCTGTTTCCAGTACATCTTTGTAGTTTGGCAGCCAGATTGTTTCTGCTTGAGAGAAAGCATAGACAGTATCAGGTGCTGCTACGCGGAGAACTGGAGCTTCCAGGCTGAGAATCGCTCTTTCATTGATTTCAGCAACAACCTGAGCAGCTACGCCTGCCTGCTTCTGTGCTTCCTGGACCACAATGGCACGGCCTGTTTTCTCTACAGAGGCAATGATTGTTTCAAGGTCCAGCGGTGCGATTGTACGAAGGTCTACTACTTCTACTGAATAGCCTTCTTTTTCAAGTTCTTCTGCTGCTTTTAATGATTCATGAACCATTGCTCCGTATGTGATGATGGAAAGGTCTGAACCTTCACGCTTCACATCAGCCTTGCCAAGAGGAATTGTGTATTCTTCTTCAGGCACCTCTTCACGGAATGCACGGTATAGCTTAAGATGCTCAAGGAAAATAACCGGATCGTTGTCACGGATAGATGAAATCAGAAGTCCTTTTGCATCGTAAGGAGTTGAAGGCACAACCACCTTTAGACCTGGTGATTGAGTCATCAGCCCTTCAAGGCTGTCAGAGTGAAGTTCCGGAGTATGCACTCCGCCCCCGAAAGGAGAACGCACAGTGACAGGAGAATGGTATCTGCCGCCTGAACGGTAGCGCATACGCGCCATTTGGCCGGCGATTGAGTCCATTACTTCGAACACAAATCCGAAGAATTGGATTTCCGGCACTGGACGGAAGCCCTGAAGGCCAAGACCAATTGCTAAACCGCCAATTCCAGATTCAGCAAGTGGAGTATCGAATACGCGGTCTTCGCCGAACTCTTTCTGAAGACCTTCCGTAGCACGGAATACACCGCCGTTAACGCCTACGTCTTCACCGAACACAAGTACGTTCGGATCATTGCGCATTTCTGTGCGCAACGCATCGGTGATTGCCTGGATCATTGTCATTTGCGCCATCGCTTACTTCGACTCCTTTGCTTGGTAAATTTCATATTGTTCTTTAAGGTTACGAGGCATTTCTTCATACATGTTCTCCATGAAGTCTGTTACTTTCTGCTTCGGATAACCGTCAGCTTTCTTGATTGCTTCTTTGATATCTTCTTTAGCCTGGTCGATTACTTCGTTTTCCTTTTCTTCGTTCCAGATGCCCTTGTTTTCAAGGAATTTGCGGAAACGGACTAAAGGATCCTTCTTTTCCCATTCGTTGTCAAGGTCCGTTGTACGGTAGCGAGTCGGATCATCGCCAGCCATTGTATGCGGGCCATAGCGGTATGTCATCGTTTCAATCAGAGTCGGGCCTTCGCCGTTTACTGCACGTTTGCGGGCATCGCTGACTGCTGCATATACAGCAAGGGGATCCATTCCGTCTACCTGAACTCCAGGGATACCTGCTGCGACTGCTTTTTGAGCTACAGTCTTAGCCGCTGATTGCTTTTCTACCGGAGTGGAAATCGCAAAGCGGTTGTTTTGAACAACAAAGATCGCTGGAGCCTTAAATGCCCCTGCAAAGTTAAGACCTTCGTAGAAATCACCTTGTGAAGCTCCGCCGTCGCCAGTGTATGTAATAGCTACTGAACCGGCACCGCGCTTCTTCATCCCAAGAGCCACACCTGCAGCCTGGATGATCTGAGCGCCGATGATGATTTGAGGTGAAATTGTATTCACACCTTCAGGCATCTGGTTGCCGTGGAAATGTCCGCGTGAGAACAAGAATGCCTGATACAGCGGCAGGCCGTGCCAGATCATTTGAGGAACATCGCGGTATCCCGGAAGGATGAAGTCTTCCTTCTCAAGAGCAAACTGTGAAGCAAGCTGTGAAGCTTCCTGTCCTGCTGTCGGCGCATAGAATCCAAGGCGCCCCTGTCTGTTTAGAGAGATGGAACGCTGATCAAGAATACGAGTGTATACCATGCGGCGCATCAATTCCTGAAGCTGCTCATCGCTTAATTCAGGCATTGCCGCTTCATTTACGACTTCGCCTTCTTCATTCAATATTTGAAACATTTCAAACTGCTCTTCTACCGCCTCAAGCGCTTTAGTAGCATCCAATTGTGCTTTCTTCGTTTTAGAAGCCATCTTTGTCACCCTTTCCTTTCATTAAAAAGACATTATTTTAAGAGATAAATACACAAAGCTTAGAATACCCAAAATGAATTCATCTTAGAAATCTGCTTTTGTTTTTTCCCTATTAAATTTAGCCGTACATGCAAAAAAACTGTCCGGCTCATCCTTTGACAGCTGCAAAACATAGTTTTACTTAGTTTTCCACAGATGCCTCCGGAAAAAACGTCTATTCTGATATTTCTTTACAATCATTTTCTGTATCATTGAATTATATATGTCTCACTGATACAAGCAATGAAATCACCTTACTCATTTTATTATAAGAAATCCGTTACAGTCAATTATTTAAACCTATTTTTCAAAAATTATTTCGAGTATTTTAAAAAACTGTATTAATAAGTCCTTATTAACTGTACTATAAAAAAGCAGCTTTTTAACAGGATGTGTTATAACAAGAGAAGAATTATTTAGGAAGAATTATTTTAAAAAAATACTTTGTGTCCAGCACAAAAAGTCTTTCGGCATCATCTGACCGAAAGACTTCTCGAATATTCCCCTTTTAACAGGCGTTGACTCTATGCTTATGTTTACTCAGCAGCAACCTCTACACCAGCCTGCTTATAGAAGGATAATTTTATTTCATTATATTTTTTTGTCAGCTCATTAAATTCTTTATTATGGACCGTCAGCTGCTCATAGGATTGATTGATTTTTTCAATCTGGGCTTCCAGCTGCTCCATTGTCAGGTCTTCCTTCTTGAACAGCGAATACAGCTCTTTGTCCAGTTCAAGGCCCTTCTTATATTCACTGTATAGTTCATCATGGACGCTGTAACGGTCCATCATCACTTTGTACAGTTCCTCAGCACTTTCTTTTGCTTCCTTATCTTCAATGTCAGGGATGATATCCTCAAGAGGTGCAAATTCTTCTTTGGAGGATTCAATGCTCTCCTGCTCTTTATTCATGAGCTCTTCCCTCTTCCCCACGGCTTCAAGGGCTTCATCTGACAGCTTTTTAATTTGGTCAAATTCCTTCATGCCCAGCGCAATGATCTGATCATAAAGTTCTTTTTCCTGCTTTTCCAGTTTAACAAGCGGGTCCTGCTGCTTTTCAAACCCGTCTTCTGCTTCTGCAGTTTTCTCCAGAAGGCTGTAGGCTTTTTCACCTGGTGTCTCCTTGTTCATGCATCCCCCGAGCACAAACAAACTTAAAAATAATACAGCCAGTACTTTTTTCTTTCTGATAACGGACATCATTAAACCCCCTAAGTGGAAAATAGCTGCTGCATATAAGCTGCATATAGGTGTGGTCCAAGATTCTTCATTAATTTTATGAAAAAGCTTGTCCAACCATTTAATTAGAATTCAGCAGGATAATGCCATAAAGATACATATTCTTCATTCTTTTCATTTATGACTGGGCAGCGGCCTACACCATTTTTTCCTTCTTTCATAGGCTATAGTAAATCGTCCATAAAACTTATAAATATGTAGGGGACGATACTTTATTTCAGGGAGGTTATCCTTATGTATGGTTATGGTGGATACGGTTACGGCTGCGGCTACCCTGTAGGCGGAGCTGGCTACGGAAGAGGATTTGCTTTAATTGTCGTTCTCTTCATTCTTCTTATTATTGTAGGCTGTTCCTGCTGGAAATTCTAATACAAGCCGAAAAGGTGCTTCGACAGAGCACCTTTTCTTTATTAACTTTTTTCTTTATGTCTGTTAGACTATTGACGTACATACAGCTCCCTGAACTTTAATCACTTACCCGCCAGCACAGCAGTTAAAACATATTATAATAAATTTCTGCCGAAAAAGGCATGCACAGGAGTGGATTTTTAATGATAACAGTGGCGGATATTATCCGGGATGGCCACCCATCCCTCAGGAAAACGGCTGAAGAGGTGCCTATGCCCCCTTCTGCCGAAGATAAACAGACTCTTGCCGAAATGATGGAATATGTAAGAAACAGCCAAAATCCTGCCCTGGCTGAAAAGTATGGGCTGAGGCCTGGAATTGGGCTTGCCGCCCCGCAGATTGACTGCCTGAAGAGAATGATTGCAGTCCATGTGACTGATACAGATGGGAAACTGTACAGCTTTGCACTTTTCAACCCGAAAATCGTCAGCCATTCGGTCGAGAAAGCCTTTTTAACGTCCGGAGAAGGATGTCTCTCAGTCGATGAGCCTTTTCCCGGGTTTGTTCCGCGCTATGCAAGGATTACCCTCAAAGCCTTTGATATAGACGGCAGAGAAGTGAAACTAAGGCTGAGAGGCCTACCGGCAATCGTTTTTCAGCATGAAATCGATCATCTGAACGGAGTCATGTTCTATGACCATATCAATAAGGAAAACCCGTTTGAAATAATGAAGGATGCCCTCCCGATTGAAAGGTAATCCTAAAAGGAGAAGCAGGCCCCTTTGCCTGCTTCTTTTTTCTTATATCAAACCAAGCTTTTTCAAACCGTTCCAGATTCCGTCTTCCCCGACATCTGAGGTGATATGGTCCGCATGGCGCTTCACTTCTTCTTCAGCATTGCCCATGGCAACCCCCGTGCCGACGGCCTGGAGCATTTCAATGTCATTCAAGCCATCTCCGAATGCATACACATCCTCAATTGCAAAGCCGAGACGGCTGATCATTTTCTTTATGCCCTCCGCTTTTGAGCCCCCGGCAGGAAGGACATCGACGGAATGGGGATGCCATCTGATGAAATGGAATTTCCCGTATCCTTCGCGATACTCCTGTTCGAGACTGTCATCCATAAAAATAAGGGACTGGTAGATTTCCCGCCCATTATAAAAGCTTTCATCTTTCTCAGGATGCGGGAACTTAAGTGTGCCAAGGCTTTCCTCAATATGGGGATGGTGCGGCACACTTGATTTCATGGTTGATTCGTTCATAAAAACGAGCGGATGCCCATTCCTTTTTCCATGTTCTAAAAGCCTTTCCAGCTCTTTTGTGTCCAAAGGATTGGCATAGATCGGTTCATTCTCGAACACCACGTACTGGCCATTAAAGCTGACATAAGAATCAATGCCCAGCTCTTCCCGGAGACTTTCATACATGAAAGGAGCACGGCCGGTCGCGATTGCCGTAAATACCCCCTTTTCCTGAAGGAGCCTGATTGCTTCCTTCGTTTTTACCGGAAGGTTTTTGCCGTGGTCCAGCAGTGTTCCATCAATATCAAAAAAAACAATTTTCTTCATTTTTTACTTCCTTTCCATTTGCATGGACTGCATTCTTAAGCAGCCAGATCTTGTTTCTTTACCCTCTTGACTTTATAGGAGGAAATATATATTCCCAGAAAGATGACAGCCAGGCCAACAGCCATCCCTGGCTTAATATGCTCGCCAAGGAGAAAGTACCCCCATGCGATTGCCGATACGGGGACGATATAGGTGACGAGGGAGGCAAACTCCGGGCTTCCCTTCTGTACAAGGAAATAGTATAGCAGATAGGCTGCGCCCGAGCCCAGGGCGCCGAGTATAACTAGAGAACCGAGTCTTTCCGGCGCAAAAAGAAGCGGGATGCTGGAAGGAGATGCAATCCCGGTATACAGGCCGCTTGCCAGGGCGGCTGATGTAAGCGTAAAAAGGGAAATCTGAAGGACGGAAACGCCCTCGAGATACTTTTTGGACAGATGGGTCCCTAATCCATAGCAGAATGCTGCCATAGACATGAATACGATTCCTGCGGTATTCCCCTCTGCCAAATCCCCGGTCCGGAAACCGCTGAGAATAAAAATACCGAAGAATCCGATCATAATACCGGCCCACTGGCTTTTCCGGAGCTTTGAACCGAAGAAAAGCCACCCAATGATGATCGTCCAGATCGGTGTAGTGGCATTAATGACAGAGGCCATACTCGATGAAATGGCCGTCTCGCTTTTAGAAATAAAATACCAGGGAAGTGCATTATTGATGAGCCCGACCAGGATCAGCAACCTGAAAGGCAGGCGTTTCCACTGAATCTTTTCTCTTTTAATAAAGCTGATCCCCCACAATGCTGCTGCACCAAATAGGCATCTGCCGAAGACAACCGCCTCAGGGCCCAGATCATGGAGCAGAATTTTAATAAAAAGGAATGATGTGCCCCAAATCAGACTTAGAGCGATCAGCGCACTATAAAGCTTACCCATTTTTCCACTCTTCTTTCCAAGATAACTTTCACTCTGTTAAAAGCTAACCCTTGAAATGCTAAATGTCAATCCAGCATATTTAACATTATTCCATCATTATCCATGAGATTTTTGGCCTTTTCATCATATAATAGAAGAAAAGGCGGCTTTCTTAATGCCCCCCAAAAAAACGGTTGTGTTCGGCAGCAGTAATTGTAATCCTTTACATTGGACAAGGTTGGGTTAAAATAGGAAGTAAGGAGATGATCCACTATGTTAAAGAAGCTGCGCAAAAAGCTCCTGAAACAGTGGAAAGACATGCTTCGCAAAAAATCGATCGCATAACCCCAGAGCCCTTCAAACTTGCGAAGGGCTCCTTCTTTAAGGTAAATTGTATAAAGGTTACATAGAAATGCGGAAGTGGCTTGCCCAGAGCCGACAAGCATAAGACGCGCAAGAATAAAAGGCGTTCTTTGCCTTTAATTCTTGGGTGGCTTATGACTCGAGGCTCTAGCCACTGGAGCTGGACAATGGGAAATGCGGAAAAGCCTTGGTCACAAAGGAACGCAGACTAAGAACACCACGTCCTGTGGCAACGTCTGCATGACCCGCGTCCTGCGGGCCTCAAGCATAAGACGAGCAGGACGGAAGGTTGTTCTTTAACCTTCTGGCCTGATTGGCTTATGACTCGAGGGGCTAGGCTTTGGAGCTGGACAATGAGAAAAGCGGAGGCGGCTTGCTCAGGTAAAGGAACGCAGGCTAAATACGCCACGTCCTGTGGCAACGCCTGCATGACCCACATCCTGTGGGCCCAGCATAAGACACCGCAGAATAAAAGGCTTTCTTTGCCTTTAATTCTGGCGTGGCTTATGACTCGAGGCTCTAGCCGCCGGAGCCGGAAAATGAAAATGCGGAAAAGCCTCTCCACGGACCTCTGAAGATAACACGCCAGGGCGGTGGACAGTGTAAATCAACAAACTGAAAATTCCTTTTTGGGGCGTTCGTTATCCCCCGGAAATATAAGGAAAAACTGTGCTTTATGTTCTTTTAAAAGAAAAAACATGAAAAACATGTTATTTTTTTATATAATAGAAAAAGTTATATCGGATTAAGGAGCGATTTATGATGATTTTTAAAGTTTATTACCAGGAATCCATTAAAGAAGTCCCAGTGAGGGAAAAAACGAAAACCGTTTATGTTGATGGAGATTCCCCGAAAGATGTACGTACGAAGCTGGCGGACAAACACTATAACATTGAACTCGTAGTCCCTGTTGAAGGCGATTACCTGGAATATGAAAAAAGAAACGAAGACTTTAAAGTATTGGAGATCTGATAATTTATGAAATTTGTCAAGAACGATCAAACAGCTGTATTTGCCCTTGGAGGACTTGGGGAAATCGGCAAAAACACTTATGCAGTCCAGTTCCAGGATGAAATCATCCTGATCGATGCTGGCATTAAATTCCCTGAGGATGAGCTTCTGGGAATTGATTATGTAATCCCTGATTATACGTATTTAGTTAAAAACGAAGACAAAATCAAAGGCCTCTTCATTACGCACGGACATGAAGACCATATCGGCGGCATTCCTTATCTATTAAGACAGGTGAATATTCCTGTGTACGGCGGTAAGCTCGCCCTTGGCCTTCTTCGCAATAAGCTGGAAGAGCATGGCCTTTTGAGAAAGACAAGAATGATTGAAATCAAGGAAGATGATATTATCAAATTCCGAAAAACTTCTGTCACTTTCTTCCGGACTACACACAGCATCCCTGATTCATATGGGGTAGTAGTGAAAACTCCGCCGGGGCAGGTAGTCCATACCGGGGATTTCAAGTTTGACTTCACTCCTGTCGGGGAGCCTGCGAACCTTACAAAAATGGCAGAGATCGGCAAGGATGGTGTCCTATGCCTCCTTTCTGACAGCACCAACAGTGAAATTCCTAATTTCACTATGTCTGAACGCCGTGTAGGAGAAAGCATTCATGACATTTTCCGCAAAGTGGATGGACGGATTATTTTTGCAACATTCGCTTCTAATATCCATCGCCTTCAGCAGGTTATCGAGGCTGCTGTGACCAATGGCAGAAAAGTGGCTGTTTTTGGCCGGAGCATGGAAGCTGCGATCAACATCGGGCGGGAGCTTGGCTATATAAGCGCTCCTAAGGATGTATTCATAGACGCACAGCAGATCAACAGGCTCCCAGCCAACCAGGTTACCATCCTTTGCACAGGAAGCCAGGGAGAGCCTATGGCAGCCCTATCACGGATTGCCAATGGAACACACCGCCAGATCCAGATCAACCCAGGTGATACAGTAGTGTTCTCATCTTCTCCTATTCCGGGAAATACGATCAGTGTCAGCAGAACAATCAACATGCTGTCCCGTGCAGGTGCAGAAGTCATTCACGGTCCGCTGAACGACATCCATACTTCCGGGCATGGCGGCCAGCAGGAGCAAAAACTGATGCTTCGACTGATCAAGCCGAAATTCTTCATGCCGATCCACGGAGAGTACAGAATGCAGAAAATGCACTCTAAACTTGCGATAGATTGCGGCATTCCTGAAGAAAACTGCTTTATAATGGACAATGGAGAAGTTCTGGCCCTGAGCGAGGATACCGCTCAGGTGGCAGGAAAGATTCCTTCAGGTTCTGTATATATCGACGGAAGCGGTGTGGGTGACATCGGAAATATCGTCCTCAGAGACCGCAGGATCCTTTCTGAGGAAGGTCTGGTCGTTGTCGTAGTCAGCATCAACATGAAAGACTTTAAGATTTCCGCAGGTCCTGATATCATTTCCCGCGGCTTCGTCTACATGCGTGAATCAGGCGACTTGATCAGCGATGCCCAATCCTTGATCTCTAAGCATCTGAACAAGGTCATGGAAAGAAAAACGACACAGTGGTCTGAAATTAAAAATGAAATTACTGACACACTATCACCTTTCCTTTATGAAAAAACAAAGCGCCGTCCAATGATCCTTCCGATCATTATGGAAGTGTAATAAACCATATTAAAAAGCACTCACAAATATTTGTGAGTGCTTTTTCCATTTTACAAGCAGTCAATGGACATCTGCCGTTTTCGCAGGTCCTGCCGGGGCTTGGGTTAAGCCATCAGCTTCTTCTCAAAGCGGTTGATATCAACATCTGCCCCAATAACGATGAGGATATCATCTTCCCGTATCACTTCATTTGCCTGCGGGGATACGATGATTTCATTTTTTCTTTTAATCGCAACAATATTGATGCCATAATTGGCACGGACATCCAAATCGATAATCGAATTTCCGCCAAGCTTATCGCTGGCCACAATCTCCACGATGCTGTGTTCATCTGAAAGTTCAAGATAATCCAGTACATTGTTGGAGACAATATTATGGGCAATTCTTCTGCCCATATCCCTTTCAGGATGGACAACATGGTCTGCTCCAATTTTGCGCAGGACTTTCTCATGATAATCATTTTGCGCTTTTACAGTAATCTTGTTCACACCGATTTCCTTTAGAATCAACGTTGTAAGGATGCTGGCCTGGATATTGTCACCAATGGCGACAATGACATGATCGAAATTCCTGATGCCCAGACTTTTAAGAACATTTTCATCGGTGGTATCCCCGACAACGGCATGAGATGCAATCAGTGCAAATTCGTTCACCCTGTCCTCATCATTGTCGATTGCCATTACCTCCATGCCCTCTTCTGCGAGCGCCCTGCAAATACTTCCTCCAAACCGTCCTAAACCTATTACGGCAAATTCTTTTTTCACGGATATTCCTCCAGCAGTTTCAAAGTTCGTCTCTATTTTATCATAGCTTAACTCTTAGTAGCATTCACTTTTCACCCTTAACATAATCGGCATTAAACAGGAACAGCCTCATCAAGAGGATCAATGACGGGATGAGGAGCAGCAGCCCTGCTATAAATGCCGCAACCAGTGCCATCCCCATTTCAGGATTTGTATAACCTGAATAGATCGTTATGAACGGGTCAAGGATGTAAGGGAGATGGGAAGCGCCATATCCGAAAAAGGCGAAAAAGAATTGAAGCATAACCAGGATAAAACTGGTCCCAAATCTCTTTTTCTTATAAACCATCAGCATAGCGGCCAGAAAACAGAGAAGCGATAAGCCAAACATCCACCAAATCTCTAAAGCATTATTGAAATGGCGCTCATTATGCTCCCTTAATGAAGCAAAGACAAGGAAGCTGGCAAGAATGGTTGGCGGACTCCAGAACAGGGCAAACGTCCTCAGCAGATCCCTTGCTGGAGTGTCTCCAGCCCTGTCTGCATAATAAGTAAGAAATACAGCACTGATAAAGAGCACCGATACAATGGCAAGAATCACCACAGACCAGGAATAAGGGGAGCTTACAAGCTCTCCAGCAAGGAAAATGACCTTATTTCCCTGTTCTTCAATAAATCCCCCTTCAGAAATCGTCAATGCCGTCGACAGTGCTGCGGGTATCAGCAGGCCCGTTGCGCCATAAAGAAACAGATAAAACGAATTGTCCTTTGAGCCATAATTCCCGAATGCATAGAATGATCCTCTAATGGCAAGGAGGATGAGGGCAATGCTTCCGGGTATCAGCAAAGCAGTTCCATAATAATAGGCTGCATCCGGAAAAAAGCCGACCAGCCCGACAAAGAAGAAAACAAAAAAGACATTGGTCACTTCCCATACAGGAGATAGATATCTGCTGATAATGTGGCTGATCACATGCTCCTTCCCTGTGACCCGTCCATAATAAGCAAAAAAACCGGCTCCAAAATCGATTGATGCCACAATAACATATCCATAGAGAAATACCCAGAGAACCGTTATGCCAAGGATTTCAATGCTCATGTCTCCCACCCCTTCCCCGTTTATTGGCCTATACCCGGAGAGTCCGGGAAACGGTCATTAAATTCGGCTTGTGCCGGCTTATTTCTGAACATTTTAAGCAGCACAGTGACTGTGATGATCCCCAATACAATGTACAAAGCTAAAAACATCAAGAAGGTCACGCCCACATTATCTGCCTGTGTAGCCCCCTCCGCCACCTTCATATAGCCTCTTAATATCCAGGGCTGTCTGCCGACCTCGGCATAGATCCAGCCGAATTCGATTGCGAGCATGGATAGAGGCCCTGAGCAGACAATGAGGAACAGCAGCCACTTTTTCAAAGGGTTAGCCTTTTTCCAATATGACAGAAAGACAAACAGCGCAGAAATGCCGAGAGCAAAGAAGCCGATTGAAACCATCGAATCAAACAGATAGTGGATCCATAGCGGAGGCCGTTCATCTTCCGGAAATTCATTCAGGCCAATCACTTCTGTATCAAAGGAGCTGCCTGCAAGGAAGCTCAGTGCATTTGGTATACGGATTTCATTCCTTATTTCATTGTTTTCATCAATCGTCCCAAAGACGATCAGATCAGCGCCTTTTTCTGTTTCGAAATGCCATTCAGCTGCAGCCAATTTTTCCGGCTGCTCTTTTGCAAGGAATTTTGCTGAAATATCACCTGCAATGGCAGTTGCCAGAGAAAAAAGCAGACCGCAAATCATTGTAAGCTTCAGTGCTTTCCGGTGATATTCAGACCCCCTGCCCCTCAGAATGGCAAAGGCAGCGAGGCTCGCCAGTATGAAAGCAGCTGTCATATATGACGATGTAAGGACATGCAGCACCTTTGACGGGGTTGCCGGATTGAACATAGCAGCGAGCGGGTCAATCTCCGTGATGGTCCTGCCTTCAAGCTTGAATCCCTGCGGAGTATTCATAAATGCATTAACCGTAGTAATGAAAAATGCAGAAGCAGAAGAGCCGATGATGACGGGTATTGAAAGCAGCCAATGATGAAGCGGCTTTTTGAACCGGTCCCATGTATAAAGGTAGATGCCCAGGAAGATGGCTTCAAAAAAGAAAGCAAAAGTTTCCATGAAGAGCGGCAGGCTGATTACATGGCCTGCAATCTGCATAAAGCTCGGCCATAAAAGAGAAAGCTGTAAGCCGATGCAGGTCCCGGTTACTACCCCGACCGCCACTGTGATGGTGAAGCCCCTTGCCCATCTGCGTGCCAGGAGGATATAATGATCATCCTTTTTCCTGATCCCAATGAATTCAGCTGCTGATATCAGCACAGGCACACCAACGCCGATGGTGGCAAAAATAATATGAAAAGCAAGAGTTAAAGAAGTGAGCATCCTGCTCAATGTGACACTATCCAATTCCATCTTCCAGCCTCCAGACATCTATATTTTCATTTTTTGCTTCTTTGGCTCGATAAGAGCATTTTCATTCCGTATGTATGTCCATTATCCTGAGCTGCTTCAGACTGTCTTTTACCCTAATTCATATGGATGCAATCTTATTCAAATGTAAAGAAAGCCTGAAAATATCCCAGCCGCTTGTGCAAATTCAAAAGAAAAAGCCGGAATGTACCACATTCCGGCGTCTTTCGGTCATGAATCCTTTTTCTGTCTATATTTCCTGTAAGTTATATAGCAAATGACCCCAATAACTCCAAGGAGCATAAGCACAGGAAGGTTCCCGGCTACGAACACAAACAGCCCGGAAAATGCAGAAAGCAGGAAGCTAAGACTTTCTGTAAACTGCTCTTTCGTTCTCTCCCACGTTTTCAAATCGGTTTTATCGATTGAAGGGGTCTGATCCTCATAGAGGCTGACCGTTACAGTCGAAAAATCAGTCTGGTTCTTCAAATAGTAGATTCTTCCGGCCAGCTGTTCGATTTCCTCTTGAATTCCGGCAAGGTCCTGTGAGATCTTTAGCAGATCTTCAGTTTTTTCAGCCTTTTCCATAAAAGAGATCAGCCGCTCTTCAACAACTCTCTTGGACCGCAGGCGGGACTCCAAATCCACATATTCTTCTGTCACGTCCTGGCCGCTTACATGTCTGTTATCCACTTTAGAGGCTGTACCTTCAGCATCATTCAAGAATTGATTAAAATTCTTCTGGGGGATTCTGATCACCAGTGTACCGCTAAGCTGCCTCTCATCATCCCGATAACTGCTGGATTCCAAAATGAACCCGCCGTATTGGGCCGCTTTTGACTCGAGTGCTGTTTGTGCTTTCATGAAGTCCTTTACCCTAAGATCCAATTCTGCGTTGTAAATAACCATCCTATCAGCCGCTGTACTCTGATCCGCCCCCTTTGCTTCGTTCCCGCCGCTGCTTATCTCTGACCCAGCATCCTGTTCAGCTGACTCAGCGGCAGACTCAGCTTTTTCATATGAACTCTCAGATTTGCCAGCTGAATCGGAAGCTTGTTCACTTTTGCTTTCTCCGCTGCTGCAGCCGAAGAGAATCATCGGGCTCAAACATATGAATAGCACCACTTTCCACTTCATAACATATCCCCCTTAAAATCGGCTCTTTTATTAGCAGACGCAAAGATTGCAGAAAAGTTACATTTTAATGAAGATTATTACAAATAACACAAAAAGCCACCAAATGGTGACTTTTTTTCAAATGAATATAAAGCGAATTATGCAGGCGTTGCCACAGGACGTGGCGTTCTTAGTCTGCGTTCCTAAGTGATCAAGGCTTTTCCGCATTTCTACCTGTCCAGCTCCGGCGGCTAGAGCCTCGAGTCATAAGCCACGCCAGAATTAAAGGCAAAGAACGCCTTTTATTCTGCCGCGTCTTATGCTTGTCGGCTCTGGGCAAGCCGCCTCCGCTTTTCCTTCTGTCCAGCTCCAAAGCCTAGCCCCTCGAGTCATAAGCCAATCAGGCCAGAAGGTTAAAGAACAACCTTCCGTCCTGCTCGTCTTATGCTTGAGGCCCGCAGGACGCGGGTCATGCAGACGTGGCCACAGGACGTGGCGTTCTTAGTCTGCGTTCCTTAGTGATCGAGGCTTTTCCGCATTTCTAATCTGTCCAGCTCCGGCGGCTAGAGCCTCGAGTCATAAGCCACGCCAGAATTAAAGGCAAAGAACGCCTTTTATTCTGCCGCATCTTATGCTTGTCGGCTCTGGGCAAGCCGCCTCCGCTTTTCTTTCTGTCCAGCTCCAAAGCCTAGCCCCTCGAGTCATAAGCCAATCAGGCCAGAAGGTTAAAGAACAACCTTCCGTCCTGCTCGTCTTATGCTTGTCGGGGCTGATCGAGGCTTTTCCGCATTTCTATATAGCATCCAGCATTGTAAATTGTGCTTTTACCAGCTGGAAGTATTGGCCTTTTTTGTCCATCAGTTCTTCGTGGCTTCCTTCTTCAAGGATGCTGCCATGGTCCAGTACGAAGATTTTGTCAGCATCGCGTATGGTTGACAATCTGTGGGCAATGATGATGGCTGTCCTTCCCTTTAAAAGGGTTTTAAGGGCTTCCTGTATCCTCATTTCGGTTTCGGTATCAATGCTGGCAGTTGCTTCATCAAGAATCAGGATGCGCGGATCGGCGAGCAGTGCCCTTGCAAAGGATAGAAGCTGCCTTTCTCCGACTGAGAGAATATTTCCCCTTTCCTCAACTTCTGTCTCATAGCCTTTAGGGAGATTGCGGATGAAATCAGCTGCTCCGACTGCCTCGGCCGCACGGATTACTTCTTCCTCAGAGGCATCTGGCCTGCCGAAGCGGATATTTTCTGCAATTGTACCGGAAAAAATAAAAGTATCCTGCAGCACTACGCTGATTTTAGCCCGCAGGCTCTTTAATGAAACATCCCTTAAATTATGACCGTCAATCAAAACCGCTCCTTCGGTAGGATCATAAAAACGGCTGATCAGATTCGCAATGGTTGTTTTTCCTGACCCGGTATGGCCGACCAGGGCAGCAGTCTGGCCTGCTTTTATTTCCAGATTGATCTTGTTTAATGCCGTTCTCTTGGAATCATAGGAGAACTCTGCATCCTTAAATTGAATCTGGCCCTTCATATCATCCAGGACAATCGCATTTTCAGATTCTGACACGATCGGTTTTTCATCAAGGAATTCGAAGATCCGCTCAGATGAGGCCATACCCATCAGAAGCTGGTTATAGACCATACCCAGCCTTGAAATCGGCTCCCAGAACATTCCCAGATAAAAAGCAAAAGATACGAACACACCGATGGTGATGCTGCCGTTCTGTATCAAGTGGGCTCCATACCAGATCAGTGCTGCAGTACCGAAAGCATTGGTCAATTCTACAAGCGGCCTGAACATGGCATTTTTTTGTGAAGCCTGCCTCCAGCTTTCGAAATTCTCGTTGTTCACACCATCAAAAAACATCATATTTTCTTTTTCCTGTGTAAACGCCTGGGTAACCCTGATCCCCTGCAGACTCTCATTCAAATGGGAGTTGAGCTTTGACTGCTTCAGCCTTACCGTCTGCCAGGACCTCCTGATATTCCTGCGCAGGCTCGTCGAGATAAAAAACATGATCGGCAGAATGACCATAATGGCCAATGTCAGCTGCGGGCTTAACGTGAACAGGATAACAAAAATGCCGCAAAGCAATATAAGGTCCATCAGCAGGTTAATGACACCGTTTGTAAACAGTTCCTGCAGGGAGTTGATATCATTCATGATCCTCACAAGGATGGATCCTGCAGACCGCTGATCAAAGAAACGGTGTGACAGGGTCTGGACATGGGCGAATAAATGCTTCCTTAAATCATAGATGACATTCTGGCCAAGGGCATTCATCCATTTGATCCTGAAAATATTAGCTATATAAGAACTCGTATATAAGGCAGCAATGATAATGACGAGGGTAGTGAGCAGCCCTGTGTCTTTGTCCTTCAGCGCCTTATCAAGTGTATAAACCCCGATCATAATCGGGATGATCAATCTAACTGCAGTCGTGATCAATACCATAAGGATCGACAAAGGGAGCAGCTTCTTGCGGTACGGCTTCATATAGCTGAACAGCCGGAACATCTGCTTCCAGTTAAACGGTTTTTCAATGACATCATCTGTTGAGTAATGGAATCTTTTCAATACTGTTTCTTTTGCTGTCTCCTTCAAGCTCACCCCTCCTTAGCTTATTTGAGATTGGAGGACCTTTTGATGGTCCTTGTATTGAATATCGTAAATCCGCTGATATGGACCGTTATTCTTCAGCAGATCTTCATGCCGGCCCCTTTCAGCAATGCGGCCGTCTTTAAAAACAAGGATTTCATCAGCATGCTTCAAGGAAGAAATCCTGTGAGCGATAATGAAGGTCGTCCGCCCCTTCATGACTTCCTTTAGTGCCTGCTGGATATTAAATTCTGTCGTCATATCCACTGCAGAGGTAGCATCGTCCAGGATAAGGATGCCGGGGTCTGTGCAGATCGCCCTGGCTATTGCAATCCTCTGTTTCTGGCCGCCGGACAGGCCCATTCCTCTTTCCCCGAGCATGGTATCATACCCTTCAGGCAGTTCCATGATGAATTCATGCGCCTGTGCCCGTTTAGCAGCATCCATGATTTCTTCTATGGAAGCTTCAGGTCTTCCATAAGAAATATTTGCTTTAATGGATGAAGAAAACAGGAAAGATTCCTGAAGGACAAAGCCTATTCCGCTTCTCAGCGCGTCAAGTGAATAGTCCCTGACATTTCTTCCATCAATCAGCACTTCCCCTGAAGATGCTTCGTAAAAGCGCGTCATCAGCTGGGTTACGCTTGTTTTGCCTGAACCGGTTGCACCGATGAGCCCGATTGTCTTGCCAGGATGCGCCTTGAATGAAACGTCATGGAGCGCCTCTTTATCTTCCTTTGTGTACTGTAAGGATACAGACTTGAAGTCTACCTCCCCATGGATCCTGTCGGGTTCGGCAGCATGGTCAGTCTCTTTGATTTCATTTTCTGCTTCCAGTATCTCCAGCAGCCTCTCGCCCGAAGCCTTGGCCTGGGAAAATAGATTGATGACAAATCCGAGGTTCATAATCGGCCACATTATATACCATACAAGACTGTAGAATGCTACAAGCTCCCCTGGCTGCAGGGATCCGTCTATTACGAGATACCCGCCATAAGAAAGCAGGAGAACGACACTGAGATTTCCCAGGAACTCCATAAGCGGGAAATATTTTGCCCAGATATCGGAGGTGAATAAATAATTGTCTTTATAGTCCTCATTGGACCGGTTGAACTTCCCTATTTCAAAGTCTTCCCTTGAAAGGGATTTCACCGTATTGATGCCGCTGATATTTTCCTGCACCTTTGTATTCAGCTTTCCGAACGACTTCCTGATGCCCCTGAAGGCAGGATGGACAGCTTTATCAAATTTAAAGGTTACCACAGCAAGAAACGGCAGGGTTGCAAGTGTCACTAGGGTAAGCGGCACTGAGTAATAAAACATAACAGAGAAACTGATGCCGATAAGCAGGATGAAACGGATCAGCTCTGAAAATCCGAAGGACAGGAAAAACCTGAACCCCTCGACATCTGCTGTCAGCCTTGACATGATATCCCCTGTTTTTGCATTATCGTAATACTTGAATGGAAGGAACTGCAGTTTTTCATACAGTGAGTTTCTCAGTTTATATACGGATGTGATGCCAAATAGATCTCCAGTATATTGATGAATATAAGTTGCAATTCCTTTAACGAACATGATGCCGATGAAGCCGAAAGCTAAATAGGGAATCCATTCATATTTCCCTCCCAGCACCACCTCATCAATGGTCAGCTGAAGAATCATCGGATAAACCACCGTAATGCCTGTCACAGCCAGCAGGAATACCATCGACCAAATAAAATATTTCTTATAGGGCCAGTAATATTCCTTAAGTTTCTTAAATATTTCCAATTCCATTTCCCCCTCTCTCGTTGTTAAGAATTGAAAAATAAAAGACCGTAATACTAAATATAACGGTTATCGAAATAATTATCTATAGTTTTCAATCTGAATTTTCCAGTTTTTTTGATTATTTAAAATCTGATTTTCTTTTCTGCCGGGAAGGGGATTTGTTGTTCAGCCCGCTGTATGTTTGTTAGAATGAAAAAATGCTTACATATGAAAGGATTGATTTTTTGAATTTAAGAGAAGCTGGAGAGTATTTTGGAAATATTGATTGGGGAGCCCTCGCTTTCTCTGCAGGGGCAGCCATTCTAAAACTTGCAGCCATCTTCATCATTTTTTTGATTGTAAGAGCTGCAGGCGGCAGGCTTATTTCAAAGAGCTTCGACACTTTTGAACAGCGGGAGAATATTTCTTCGGCACGGGCCCAGACGCTTAAAAGCCTGACAAGCAATGTTTTTTCTTATGTACTGATTTTTATTGTTACCGTAACCGTCCTGCAGATTTTTGGGATCCAGGCTACTGCTATCCTGGCTGGTGCCGGTGTTGTGGGTCTTGCTATCGGCTTTGGCGCCCAGGGCCTTGTGAGCGATGTGGTTACAGGCTTCTTCCTGCTTCTTGAGAAACAGATAGATGTAGGGGATTATGTCACAGCTGCCAGCTTTTCCGGCATTGTCGAGCAGGTTGGCCTCAGAACAACGCAGATCAGGGGATTTGATGGAACGCTCCATTTTGTACCCAACAGGGAGATTACGAGCCTGAGCAATCATTCCCGCGGAAACATGAGAGCACTTGTCGATATTGGCATTTCCTATGACGATGACATCGATAAAGCAATCATGGTTCTCCAGGAGGCATGCGACAAGGTGAAAGCGGGTAACGAGAGCATCATGGACGGACCGAATGTGATAGGCATACAGTCTCTTGGCTCCTCGGACGTGGTTCTGCGCATTATAGCAAAAACGCAGAATATGGAGCAGTGGGGCGTTGAACGGGAATTGCGCAAAGCGCTGAAAGAAGCGCTCGACGCCAACGGCATTGAAATCCCGTATCCGCATCAGGTCTATATTGAAAAAAACAGCAGTAATTGAAGAAGGCCGGGCAGATGTTTATCGGGCTGCAAAATTTTATATTAAAAAAGGATGGTCCTCATCGGATCATCCTTTTATCTTTCTTGCAGCTTTATCGGTTCCCTTTATATTCCAAATAAGCCGTCATATAAGAGATTGCTTTTTCTATTGCCTCTTCCTTTGGCTGCAGCCGGGAATGATGCAAACCGAATTCCGAATCTGCCCCCAGCCAGAACATGAACCCCGGAATTTCGCTCAGCATATAGCCAAAATCTTCGCCTGTCATCGCTTCCTTGCATTCAATCACCTCTGCTTCAGTTCCGGTGCGCAAAAAGTCCATGAACTCCCTCGTGAGCACTTCGTCATTATAGACCTGATGGTACATGGCACCATAATCTATCGTCGCTTCGCATTCAAAGCCGGCTTCGGTGCCTTTGACCAGAGCCTCTATCCTTTTCTTCACCCTTGCCATGGATTCCACAGAAAGGGTCCTGATTGTCCCCTCGAGCCTTGCTTTCTCGGCGATAATATTCTGGACCGTCCCGCCGGTGATTTTTCCAATCGTAATGACCGCACTGTCCAGAGGATCAACATTTCTTGCTATGACCGTTTGAAGCTGTGAGACAAGTGAGCATGCAGCGACTATCATGTCATTTGTTTGATGAGGATAGGCGGCATGCCCTCCTTTTCCCTTTAAATCAATAAAAAGCTCTGAAGTATTCGCAAAGAGGAGCCCTTCTTTAACGGCAACCGCCCCCGCCGGGTATTCTGGAGCGATATGGAGTGCCGCAATCATATCAGGGCGCCATTCTTTCATAATATCCGATTTCAGCATTGGCTCCGCACCGCCAGGTCCCTCCTCTGCAGGCTGGAAGATAAACAAAAGATCATCTTTTACACGGTTTTCCGAAAAATAGGCAATAAGGCCAAGGGCAATGCTCATGTGGAAATCATGTCCGCAGGCATGCATATTGCCTTCATGCCGGGATGAAAATTCGAAGCCCGTTTCCTCGGTAATCGGAAGGCCGTCGATATCAGCTCTATAGCCGATCAGCTTGCCAGGCATTGTCCCGTTCAGTTTCACAAAAATGCCTGTTTTCCATGTTCTGATCTCCATATTGGCCTGGTCAAGTGTCCCCAGATAATCAAGCAGATACTGCTGTGTTTTGAACTCTTTATATCCCAGCTCGGGAATCTGGTGCAGATCCCTTCTAATCTGAATGAACCGATTCATATGTTCTCTCTCCTTTAAATGTGAAAATCCTGCGTAAAAAAGGTACAAAAAAGGACCGGTCTCCCTTTTGGAAGGCACGGTCCTCCAGCCTGCCTTTACAGCTGGCGAAGCTCCTGCTTGATTTCAGTCTTTGATTTTGTCTTTTCGTCAATTTCCTTGATGACGCGTGCCGGAGTGCCAGCCACTACTGTGTATGGAGGAACATCATCAATAACAATGGCGCCTGCTGCAACAACAGCACCCTTGCCTACTGTAACGCCCTCCAGGACAACGGCATTTGCTCCGATGACTACGTCATCTTCAACGATAACCGGCTTGGCTGAAGGCGGCTCAATGACACCTGCAAGAACAGATCCCGCCCCGATATGGCAATTCTTCCCGACAGTCGCACGGCCTCCAAGGACCACATTCATATCAATCATCGTGCCTTCGCCTACAACCGCTCCGATATTGATGGATGCACCCATCATGATTACTGCATTGTCCCCGATTTCAACCTGATCCCTGATAATGGCACCCGGCTCGATCCTCGCCTTGATGTTTTTCATGTCAAGCAATGGGATCGCTGAATTGCGGCGGTCATTTTCCACAACATAGTCTTCAATCTGTGAAGCATTTGCTTCAAGCGCCTGGCTGATTTCAGCCCACTCTCCAAACACTACTGCAGTATTGCCGGTTAAGAAGGTTTTAGCAGACGGACCGAAATCCAATCCTTCCAAATCGCCCTTTACGTATAATTTAACCGGTGTTGATTTTGTGCTATTTTGTATGAATGAGATAATCTCATTTGCGTCCATCATTTTCATGTGACAGGCCTCCTATGTATGTAACTAGCATTACTTTAACAAACAAAAGCACCGAAAACAAGAAAAAAACCTAATTTCCCCCCTCTTCTACATGCTCTCTTATCAATTCCGCAAATGCTCTTACCTGCTTCAGCCTGAAGGCAGACTCATAGCCCAGCAGCCAAGTATCCCGTTCTATTGGTTCATTGTTCTCATCCAATAACGGAATCTTAAATATATCCTTTTCTGCTCCGTTAAGCGTGATTGCCGGAAGGATGGCATAGCCGATGCCATTAAAGGCCATTTGTTTGCATGTTTCAATCTGATCTACAACAACAGTCCTTTTAGGCGGGGTCTTGAATTGCCTCATCCACCAGTCCTGGATTTCCTGATAATAATTAGAGTCGCTTTTGAACTGGATGAATGGCCGGTCTGTTTCAAGCACCTGCTCAGGCCGGGTGATTTCCTTGTCAACAAGGTAGAGGCTGTCCTTGAACAGATGGATTTTGACTCCCTTCCAGTCAGGAGTTCCGCGAATGATGCCGATATGTACCTGATCTTCATACAGAGATTTGGAAATTTCGCTGCTCCAGCCTGTCATAAGGGATATTTTAGCCTGAGGATACCGGCTGATATACTTCTTCAAAACCTGGGGAAGCCAGTTCTGCCCGACAATGGAAGCAACGGCCAGCTTTAAAGTCCCATGCACCTCTGAGTTAAGGGCCCCGATGGATTCTTTGACCTTTTCTTCTCTTCCAATGACCTCATTGGCAAACTGAATCACCAGCTCGCCGGCAGGGGTCAGGGTAAGACCCTTCTGAGAACGCACAAACAATTTGGTTTCCCATTCTTTTTCAATCGACTGCAGCCTTTGCGACAGGGCAGGCTGTGAGACAAAGAGCCGTTCCGCCGCCTTTCTCATATTCATTTCCTGAGCCAGGACCGATAATAGATGAAATTCAGAAAGTGCTGACATATAATCTTCCCCTTATTCACTTTATAACTTTTTCTTATATTATATCTTAAAAATTTCCGATTTTCATTATGAACATGAAATGAATACAATGATAGCGAAGGAAGGATGAAATGGAATATACTCTTTTAATATTTATAGGTTTTTTGTCTGCTTTTATCGGAACACTTGCCGGGAGCGGCGGACTTATCGGAATGCCCTCCATGCTCCTGCTCGGCATTCCTGTCCACACTGCAGTTGCGGCGGCTAAATTTTCAAATATCTTCAGTTCTTTCTCCAGCTTTTTCTATCTGCTGCGGAAAAGGGAAATTGGTTTGAGAGACTGTTTACAGACTCTGCCTTTCGGGCTTGCGGGAGGAGCCACAGGCGCTCTACTGGCCAACAGCATCCCGGAAAAAGCCATGACGATGCTTGCAGCTTCCCTGCTGGTTTTTGCGCTTGTCATCACAATGCTGAAGAAGCCGGCGGAAACTGCCGGCGAGTCAGGCATCACACCGCGATTATTTCCGTCCATCTATTTTATAGGGGCATATGACGGGCTCTTTGGACCTGGCCAGGGAACCCTGCTTATGTATACCTTTTTGAATAAGGGATTTAATTATATCAGGGCGGTGGCTTTCAGCCGATTCCAGACATTCATCAGCTGCTTTGCATCGTTCACAATCTATCTTGCAGCAGGAAACTTCCAGCTCAGGCCTTCCCTCTGTCTGCTGACAGGATCTCTCCTCGGTGCCCATCTCGCTGTCAGGGCAGCTGGTAAAATCAATCCCCGCTGCCTGAAAAGGCTTCTTCATGGTATCACCATTCTCCTGATCATCCAGTTGTCAGCAAGACTGCTGCAATGATGCAGCCAAACTCTTTGTAAAGAAAAAAACAGCCCCCTCAGGAGCTGCTGAAATTATTTCCTGTTCAGTCTGCGCACATGCTTGTTCAGCCGGTCAAGGAGTGCTCTCCTTGTTAATATTCCCTCAAAGAAACCGTCATCATTTTCGACGCAGACAAAGGGATGATCAACCAAAAGCTCTATTGCCAGCTTCATATCCGAATCTGCTTTTAGGCGGGGAATATTTTGATTCATGCATGCCTCCACCCGTTTTTCCTCCAATTTTTCAAACTCGATCCTTTCGATCCCGAGGATGGAATCCATGATGGAAGGAGTGCCTATGAGGCCGTGGAGTTTATAGCCTGGATCCAGTACAGGAATCGCTGTATAGCCGCTTTTGGTCAGCACAAGCACGGCATGCTCCAAGGTATTGCCAATTTGTACATGGGCTACCCTTTCAGAAGGGATCATAAGGTCCCTGATGCTTATTTCCAGATACTCACTACTGTGAAGACTTATCATAGCCGAAACTCCTCAAATGAAAGTGTTTACTTTTTCATTTTATCATATTTTTTCGGCGCTGGCCTTCTTACCCTTTGCTGGTAGGAATATCTTTTATGGTAAAACGGCATTTTGGGCATCTATAAATAACATTCTGGTTGGATTGTGCCGTTAATACCTGTTCCATGCTTTCATCCTCATGGCATTTCGGACATTCAACTGTCGGAAACATGGCTTCACCCCTTTTATCTATTAGGATAGACTGATTTTTGAAGTTTATCCTGATGCATAGGCAGGCATACTCATGGAAAACGCAAAAAAGGAACCTCGAGGGTTCCTTTAAAGGGAATTGCGTTATTGGATGAGATCAAAGATTTCAATTGTAATCATATCCATATTGTCAAACTGGTATCTTTTTGGCTTTTCTTTGTCATTATATACTTCCAGCTCGTATGTCTCTGTTTTTGGATGATAAGTAACCTGGCATTTTCTTTCGCCATTCACCTCAAAGAAACGCTGGGCGGGTTCCCCGCTGCTTGACTGTTCCTGTAAATTCTTTAGACGTGTTAATATACCTTGAAGCTGTGACATGCTCCCTCTCCTTTCGAACAAAACCAAATCAAATATATGCCGCCATTATATATGAAGGACATTGGAAACCCAATTCCAATCGGCAGCATCGGCGGAGCTGCTCCATCCTTAAGCCGGCGAACCTGCAAACGGGAAAGCTCCGTTCCTTTTCCTTCATACAAACCTTCATCTTGCTCTTAGGTTTCACTTTCAGCATGTTTCTATCCCAAAGATTTAAAATCAGAATATTCGAACCGTAATTCTTTACATGCCAATATTAACAGCATAAAATAATGACATGCTTTGTACAAGCAAAAGCTTCGGAAAAGGACGTGATTTTTTTGCAAAAGCCGGCAAAGTTAGCCGAAAAGCTTTTTTTAATCGATGGTTACGACCTGAATATGGAAGAGCGGACAGGAACTTACATATTGGCTGAAGACAGCCTTGCCATCATTGAAACCTCAGCAAGCCCTTCAGTCACAAGAATCCTTGATGGGCTCGAAGCGTTAAACCTCTCTGTCAAAGAAGTGAAATATATCATCCTCACCCACATTCACCTTGATCATGCCGGGGGAGCTGGACTTTTGCTCAAATCATGCCCGCAGGCAAAAGTGATGGTCCATCCAAAGGGCGAAAAACATCTGGCAGATCCATCCCGCCTGATTGCCGGAGCAAAAGCCGTATACGGCGATCAATTTGAAGCTCTCTTTGATCCGATACTCCCAATCCCGCCAGACAGGCTGGAAGCAATGGAGGATGGAAGGGAGCTGAGGCTGAGCGATACATGTACACTAGCCTTTTTTGATACACCAGGTCATGCAAACCATCACTTCAGTGTCTATTATCCCCCTGAAAACGGAATGTTTACAGGCGACACGGCTGGCATCTTCTATCCTCAGCTTTATAGGGAGGGCACTGAATTTTACTTGCCTTCCACTTCGCCAAATCAATTCAGTCCTGAAAAAATGCTGGCTTCCATCTCTTTGTATGAATCAAGAAAACTTGACTGCCTTTTCTTCGGGCACTATGGCATATCGCGAAATCCTGCAGAAGCATATTTTCAGGTCAGGAGCTGGCTTGAAATATTCATTGAAGAAGCAGAAACAGCCTTTCACGCCGCTTCACATAATGAAGCACCTGGCCAAATAGCCTCTCGCCTCAAAAAGAGGGTCTTTGCCCATTTAAGCCAAAAGGGCATTGCGGACGACCATCCTATATACAGCCTGCTGTCACTTGATTTAGAAGTGTCAGCGATGGGGCTTGCGGATTATTTGGCAAAAAGGGACAATAAAACGGAAAAACTGCGGTAAAGAGCATAATAGCCTTTCATTAAAATATGGTATATTTGATGTGCAACGAAAATTAAGGAGCAAATTCAAATGAAGCAAATTACCCTATATTCTCAGCCAGACTGCCCGCCATGCGAGATTTCCAAGCGCTTCCTCCAGGAATACGGCTTTTCATATGAAGTGAAGGATATCAGCACCGATAAAAAAGCCAGAGAAGAATTAACCAAAAGATATAATTCCTACTCCACTCCAACCTTTGTGATCGATCAAACCGTCATAACTGGTTTTGACCTGGAAAAGTTAAAAGCAGAGCTGAATATCGAATAGGAAGAAGAGCAGGCTGCAGCCTGCTCTCTTCTTTATGCCTCCATCAGCAGCAGCCTTTTATCACTGCCGCTCAGGGTCAGGCCGGGAACCGGCAAAACGCTGCCGGCCATCGGTTTAAGATTATCCGCATCCCTTGAGAATCCGGTCCTGTCATTGGATCCTTTGTATACTAAATCAGAAGTCGCACTTGATAATATATTCAGGGGCGCCTCATCATAAAGCCATTCTGCCACTTTCCAGCCTGAATCAGTTTTTTCGATCCGGATGCCTTCATAATGTCCTGCATAAGCAGTTGGACCTTCGTTCATTGCTGGAAAATATTCAAATACAAGAATTTTTTCAGGATCAATGACCACTTTCGTCTCCTCCGTAAACTCAAAGAACGGTATATAATACAAACCAAAGTCAGTTCCGTAAATAATATTTCCGTTCCCTTCCTCTGACAGGTTCTCCTGCAGAAAGAGGCTTGCATAGCTGTCTGTAAAATAAGGGTCAAGAACAGCTTCTATCTCTTCCAGCGATCTTGGCTCCTCACTCAGAGATGTCTGCGCTTCAAAAGCACTTTCCAGGAACTGCAGCACCTCTTCCCTGTTTTCCAGAGCATGGTCTTCAGCAGCTTCTGCACCTGCCTTCGGAAGCATAAACGCCAGAATGGCTGCAGCAGACAGGATAATCATCCTTTTTATATACACAAATCCTTCCTCCTCATTGTTTATTTGTCATAATCCTTAAATTAAAAAACAAATGAATTTTTTAGAACAGTTCTTACATTTATTAAAGAAATTACCCGATTTAAGGAAGGACTAACAGTTTTCAAGGAATTTCACCTGTGCATTTATTGGAAGGACAAAAGCGCAAGCTCTTAATCATCCCGACAAGCATTAGACGAACCTCCCAGAAAGGCGTTCTTTGCCTTTTTGGGAAGTTTGGCTTGTGACCTCGGTGGAGCTGCTGGACGTTGATGAAATATTCCAAATAATTCACAGACATACTTTTAATAATTTCTTGAATAATAGGATTTATTAAACATTATTGTTGATTTGTGGCTGTATTTCAGCCAGCAGCCCCAAATCAACAGGGAACACTAACACAGCCAAATAATAAAAAGAGACTGCCTGAACGGCAGTCCCTCCTTTTCATATCAGCTACCAGCTGACTGTAGTTGTGTAGTAGGCAATAAAGATGACTAAAAGAATGAAGCAGATGGCATATGTCAGAATGACAGGATTCCGGATGTAAGGATGATCCTGCACCTGCCGGGAAATGCTTGAATCCATATCTCCCTTTACCGCTCTCTGATTTCGCGCGATGGACATCGTATATAATAAGCCGGTCAGCAGAATGCCTGCAGCGATGATCAGAAGGATGGTCATAAAAGCGCTCATTTGAATTCCCCCCGGGAAAGTAGTATTCCTAATGTGCCACTTACCTTCAGGGACTATACAGGAAAAATCTTATAACAGACCTTCCTGGTCATACAAGAAAGAATAAGCAATATCTATGAAAAGGTAATCCTTTGAATGCAAAGGGAAAGAAAAAGTCCTGATGGTTTCCCCTGTTTCAATATCACTGTACAGATCAGACAGGATTCCTTTTTGGTCATTTCTCATCCTCACTATGTTTTCAAGGAAGTATGGGCGCCAGCTCCAGTTCTTCCTGTAATATTTATGCTGGATGATCCAGTCTCCATCCTTTTTGAAGATATTGGGGGACTGCTGGAAGCCTTCCACATCGCATACGTACATCCTGAAAGCAACTCCATCCATTTCCCCCGACAATGCCAGCAGAAGCTCTTCATAATCCTGAATTTTCTTGTACTTGGACAAAAGCTCCTGGATTTTAGTCTGAAATCCTTCAGCAGCTGCATGGATCTTTTCCAGCTTCTTTGTTTCATGGAGGATAAAACGATGGAATTCAGTTTTCAGCTTTTCCTTCAGGTAATCTTTCTCGATAGTAGCAGCCTGGGGTGTGGACAAATAAAATCCCTGGTAGTATCTTCCGCCATTTTTCCAGGCGAACTGCAGCTGGTACACCATTTCAATATTTTCAAACAGGAGAGTCGCCCCGATTCTTCTTGCCAGGAGGGAAAGAGAATACAAAATATCGCGGTAGGATGCAGCTGACGCATTCGACCTGAGACCCTTTAGGTCCGCTTTAATGATATCAGGGGAAAGCTGGCCGATCCTGTCAAGCCTGCTGCTGTCATTCCCCATATTGTCAACGGCTATCTTGATTCCGTACGTCCTGTAGTAATTAAGGAGGTGATCGAGGTGTTCAAGATCTCCCTTGTAGTTTCTTTCGGTAATCTCGAGTACAATTCTTTCGGGGCTGATGCCTTTATCCTGGTATTGCAAAAGGAGCTGCAGGAAATGCTCCCCGGAATCGTGCATGAGAAGACTGGCGTCCCGGTTGATGAAAATGAGCTCTTCCCCTTTCCTGCCGGCAAAATGATCGAGTGCTTTCATCAGGACCATGTTATCCACTTCAAGCCTGTATTCTTCGGGGATGCTGTCATCCAGAAAAAACGGGCCAAGGCTTTCGGCCGAGCCGCCGGCAGTAAATCTCCCCAATACCTCATAACCGATAACCTTATGTTCGTCAGCACTGAATATGGCCTGGAAATGCGGTATAACGCGGTCAAGTTCTGTTAATATATCCAATGCATCCATCGCTTTTCCCCGCCTTTCATTTTAATTATTGGAGCCTGCCAAACAGGATGTAAGCACTCCCCGCAGCAGGCATATGGCCAAGTTCAACACCGCCGGAATAACTTTGGCCAGCCATGATAAAAATAAAACTGGAGCCGTTTCTTGATCTGGCATGGCCTGTTTTCGGAACGCCGGATAGAAGGAAGGGCCAGCCTTGAAAAATATGTATATGATCATCTTAATGCTTCCGCTGCTGGGCTGCAGCAGCCACCTCGACAAACAGGAGTCTGCAATGAAGGGCCAGTCTTCGGGTGAGATACAAGAAAACCTGTCAGCAGGCAAGGAGACTGCCGGGCAGCCTGAAAATGCTGCCGGCAGGGAGAAGGTTATATTGGATGTTCCGCTGATAAAGCAGAATCCTGAGCTGAAATATGGCTGTGAAGTGACGAGCCTTGCCATGATGCTCCAATACGCAGGAGTCAAGGCTGATAAAATGGACCTTTATCACAAAATAAAAAAAGATCCTGATCCAATTATAAAATCAAACAGGGATATTGTTCAATGGGGAAATCCTGCCCACGGGTTTGTCGGGGACATGACCGGAAAGAAAGCGGGCTATGCAGCCTTTGATAAACCGATCTTTGAACTGGCCCTGCAGTACCTTCCTGGCAGAGCAGTGAATCTGACGGGGAAATCCTTTGAAGACATTCTGTCACACGTAAGCCAGGGCTATCCTGCAGTAGTATGGACAACAGGTGATTACAGGCTTCCTGACCGATGGGAATCCTGGACGCATGAAGGTGAGTTAATTAAAACGCCGCTCGATTTGCATGCGGTAACCCTTGTAGGCTATGACACACGGTTTGTTTATATAAATGACCCGCTGTCAGGGAAAAAACAGGTGCGCATCACAAAAGAAAAATTCAAATCCTCATGGCTTGCATTGAAATCCAGGGCAATTAGCTATAAATAAGAAAGAGCAGCGGCCTGATAGGCCGCTGTTCTCATAGCAGTTAAAAAGGATGCTGGTTGAGCCACTGGCCCCCATCCATTGAAATACATTCACCATTAATATAGGCAGCTTGTTCAGAAAAGAGGAAGAACGCAAGCCCGGCAATTTCCTCCGGCTTTCCAAGCCGGCCTAAAGGGACACTGTTCAAGGTTCTTTTCGCTGCTTCCTCTGACTCCCAAAGCTTTTCTGCACCGCCTGTCCTTTCAATAGGACCTGGCGCTATTGCATTAACACGGATGCCATACTTCCTGCCCCACTCAACAGCAAGCGTCCTTGTCATTGAAAGAACCCCCGCCTTAGCAGCCGCCGAGTGAATCACCCCCGGCCCGGCATCCCAGGCATAAGTGGCAACCATGTTGATGATGCTGCCTTTAATGCCCTTCTCAATCCAATACTTTCCGATTTCGCTGCTGCAGTAAAATGTTCCATTTAAAACGATATTAATGACGGAATTCCAGCCATTGGCGCTCAGGCTCTCTGCCGGGCAAATGAAGTTTCCAGCAGCATTATTGACAAGAAAATCAATGCTGCCAAAAGTATCATGTGCTTTTTCCGCCATCGCTTTAACATGCTCAGGCTCCCTGACATCCATTTGAAAAGGAAGCACTTCTCCCTTCGTTTCAATTTCCTTTTTAGCTTCCTCCAGCTTTTCCATATTGCGGCCGGTAATCATGACATTTGCTCCAGCTTCCGAGAATCTTTTTGCCATATATTTGCCCATCCCGCTCGATCCGCCGGTCACTATGACTGTTTTGCCTTCCATGAAAATCCCCCTCAAAAAATGAATAGTCGTTCATTATTCTATTTTAACATAAATGAAGAATTTTCTAATATTTTTAATATAAAATTATTAGAAAGAGATTTGGACAGAGTTCTTTTCTAATTTTTTCCTTTAATGTCACCTTGTTCTTCGATTTGCTGCGAATTGCCGCCTTCTTTTCCCCGCACTTGTCTGATAGTATAAATACGTATATTCATATATAGATAGGCTGGTAGATATATGACTAAAAAAATATCACGAAGATCATTTCTGAAAACAGCTGCCGGGTCTCTTTTGACAGCATTGGCGGCAGGCTCCGGAAGCTATTATTACGCGCGGGAGATTGAACCGAAGTTACTGGACACGGCCGTCCATAAGATAATAGATCCATCCATCCCGCAGGCCTTCAATAATTTCAGGGCTGTGCAATTCAGCGATACCCATATAGGCTTCCAGTACACGCTAGGCCAGCTTGAAAAACTCGCCGGCAAAATAAACAGCCTGGAGCCGGATATCATCTTCTTTACTGGGGATCTGATGGATGAGCCTAATAAATTCATGCAGGCAGAGCAGATTGTCTCAATCCTTGAGCAGCTTAATGCCCCTTTCGGCAAATTTGCCGTTTACGGCAACCATGACCACGGCGGTTACGGGTCCGATATCTATAAAAATATCATTGAAAAAAGCGGCTTCAGACTCCTCCTCAATGAGTCTCATCAAGTGAAGCTTGGAGAGAACAGCATTTATATAGCGGGAGTTGATGATGCCATGCTCGGAAGGCCCGATTTGAAAAAAACGGCAGGAAGCATTCCGGAAGGACACTACAGCATCCTCCTGTCACACGCTCCGGACCTGGCAGACAAGGCATATGAAAATTCCTTCCACTTTCAGCTGAGCGGCCACAGCCACGGAGGACAGGTTAAGATTCCGTTTTTTGGGGCACTGGTCACCCCGCCTTATGGACAAAAATACTATGAAGGCTTTTATACAATCGGCGACACAGACCCTTTGACTCTTTATGTCAATCGAGGGCTCGGCACTACAAGGCTTCCATTCAGATTTTTATCCAAGCCTGAGCTGACACTTTTCACCTTCCATTCCTCCTGAGAGCAGACATCTGCACTCAGGAGGAAAAATACAGCCGCTGGGTGCATATGCTGTAATAAACCTGTGAATGGAGTGGCTGCTTATCTACCATACAGTAAGGCAAGGCGAAACCCTGACAAGCATCTCAATGGACTACCGCCGCCCGATTGCCCAGTTATTGGCCGCAAACCCGCAAATCAGCAACCCCAATCAGATTTATCAAGGGCAAAGAGTGATGATTCCCGGACTTCCTGAGCCTTCAGCAATCCCGTATTCAATAAGCATTACGTTATCCACCCGCCGCTTGTCTCTCCTTAAAAATGGAATCCTGCAAAAAACCTATCCTGTCGGCATCGGCAAGATGCTGACACAAACACCGCCAGGCGATTATGTAATTGTTAATCGCGAACCCAATCCTGGCGGTCCTTATGGCATCATGTGGCTTTCTTTATCAAAAGCAGGCTACGGGATCCATGGCACCAATAACCCTGCTTCCATCGGCAAGGCAGTCTCCAAAGGCTGTGTGCGGATGAATAACCAGGATGTACTGGAACTTTCCGGAATTGTACCAAATGGAACACGGGTTATGATTAGAAATTGAAAGAACCCCATCCTGCAAAGATTGGCAGGATGGGGTTTTCCATTTTGATTAGAAATATTGGCTGCCCGTAATCTTTCTATTAGTTTCTTCCTGCCGGATTTTCAAACAAATCAAAAAATAGGCTTTGTTAAACATTGCTGTTGATTTTGGGCTCATCGTGTGAAACTCTCGTTTGCGCGCATTTCTGCAGCCAGATATTCGTCCTGCCGAAAGAAATCTCGCTTTTTTGGCCGCAGGACGAATATCTGGCTAAAAATGAGCCCAAAACCAACAAGGTACACTAACACAGCCAAAATATAAAAAAGCCTATTGTGATTTTCTTCCATCTGATGTATCATATTGATATATCAAGTCGATATATCAATATGATATGTGGAGGGATTATCTTGTCAACTGAACACAGCTTACTTGCAGTACTAAGCTTTTGGCCCAGCTCTGGCTATGATATTAAATCAGAATTTGAACATAAAGCAGCAGGGCTTTATTGGGGCATGAGCTATGGAAGCATTTATCCGAAGCTGAAAAAGCTGGAGGAAGAGGGCTATGTATACTCAATGGAAAAAGAGGAAAATGGACGGAATAAAAAATTGTATGAACTGACGGAAAAAGGGTGGCAGGAATTTGAAGAGTGGCTGTGCACCCCGCCAGCATACCCGGCAGTCAAAGATGAACTATTCATGAAAATGAGCACCTGGCACAAGGATATGGATACCCGCCATTTAATCAGCCATCTCGAGAAAAGAAAACGCGAATCCGAAGATATCCTTTGTTTCGTGAAAGAATGGCCAAGGAACGGGATTTCCTATGTCAGCAGTATAGGCATGCTGACGATCCGCTATGCAGAGATGCGGCTGGAGACGGAGCTGAGATGGATCGACGAGAGCATATCCATATTAAAAGCCGGGGAATTGCCCGAAGGCCAGGATCCAACCGGGGCAGAGAAAAAATTGCTGTCCAGGCGCAGGGAATCGCTCGGACTGAAATCGGAGGATGAATAAATGAAAAACGGCATTTTCTCCCCGTTGAAAGATAAAGCCTTCCGTTCCCTTTTTGGGGCGCAGGTCTTTTCCGATTTAGGTAATTGGCTGGATTTTGTGGCATTGCAGGTCATTGTTGTCTATTACTGGGGGCTTGGCGAATCTGCCATTGCTGCCGTTATCATCACTCTTGGTATTCCCTGGGTCTTGATCGGGCCGTTTGCAAGTGTGTTTGTTGACAGACTGCCAAAGAAAACTTTGATGATGGTTTGCATGTTTTGCAAAATTGTATTTGTCGCAGGACTTTTCTGGTCGCCAAATTTGTATGTACTGCTGCTGTTTGTCTTTTTAAAAGGGACTGCTGCTGCTCTTTATGACCCGGCAAGGCAAAGCATGATCCGGGCAATTGTGGCCGAAGATAAGCTGCCGGAGGCTGTGACGCTGAGCCAGCTGTCAGTGAATACCATGAAAATTGCCGGCCCTGCGCTTGGGGGCCTCCTCATGGCCGTATTCGGTACCAAGAGCCCGTTTCTGTTTGAAGCGGCCGGTTTTCTGGTCAGCATCCTCTTTTTGGCCTCACTGCCGGCATCCAAAGGATTGCCTGCCGATGCAGAAACCGCAAAAAGGACCGGTGAGAAAGAGCAAAGCTTTTGGACAGATTTCGCAGCTGGCATCAGGCATATTGCCGGCACACGGCTATTGAAGATTTCTATTCTGCTGTCTTCTGCCGCATTTTTCATCATCTTCCTATATGATGGACTGTTTATCTTTGTCGCAAAAAATCTCGGATTCACGCAAGAAAGTTTCACCTTTTTGATCAGTGCTGTGGGCCTTGGGAGTGTTGCCGGGTCACTGGCGCTTGGAAAATGGACTTTCTGGAAAAAGGGTCCGATCCATTTAATGTCTGCTTCAGCATTTATCAGCGGACTTTTTATTATCCTGGTCGGATTGGGCAGCTTCGGCATCCTTGATCTCCCCCAAATAGTCTGGCTTGCAGGTGCCTTCCTGCTCGGCTTTTTCGGAGCAGGTGAAGCTGTTCCATATGGTTATGTGCTGCAGTCCGAAACACCGCAGAAAATGATGGGCAGGGTATCTGCTGCAGCCATGGGCCTGCAGACCTTCGCGATGCTGATTGCACCTGCTGCGGGAGCCCTTCTGGCCAAATTATGGGGTGTATCTTATGTTATGGCTGGTGCAGGAAGCGCCACTTGCCTAATGGGGGCTCTAGTGCTGCTCTACGTACTTAAGAAGCTTAAAGCGTCAGCTCCGGAGAAATCAATCAGCCACTCCGTCTGATAATCTTTCCAAAAACCAGAAGGAAGAGGTATAATGAATTATATCTCTTCCTCTGGCAGTTATATGGAAGACATGACTTTTAATCTGCGGAAAAAGCTGGTACAATGGTTTCTATTATGTTTAAAGATTAGAAAGGAGCCAAAACATTGAATTCGGACAAGAGTCAGACCCCCCGGCTGCATTCAACGGTTGAAAACCTCTCTCAAGCCATCTTCACTGTGAACCGCCATGCGAAAACAGCGACAAACCCTAAATTTTTATATAAACTGAAGCACGAAGCAATCCTGAAGCTGATTAAAAACGGAGATGCCCGTAAAATCGGCCTTCACTATTCCGGCAATCCAAGATACAGCCAGCAGCAATCAGACGTCCTGGTGGAGTGCGGGAGCTATACCTTCCACATCCCTCCTGCCAAAAAGGATTTCGAGGACCTTCCCCACCTCGGGAAGCTTGATTCCGCCGTGCGCAATCCAAAAACCCGGCTTCCACTCGGACAAGCAAAAAAACTCCTGTCTTCTTATACAGGATTAAAGGAAGAATCGGAAAATCAGCAGCATGATAAAAAGAAGAAATACCAAAAACCGGTATTCAAGAAACTGGGAGAAAGCTACTAAGAAAAGCGGAGGGCGCTTGCTCAGCCCCGACAAGCATAAGACGCTCCAGGATAGAAGGCGTTCTTTGCCTTCAATCCTGGAGTGGCTTATGACTCGAGGGGCTAGCGCCCGGAGCTG
>NZ_JASHIV010000021.1:0-71994 GCF_030733525.1 Bacillus sp. MMSF_3328
ATGCAGTTTAAAAGAGTTTTGGTTAGAAATTTAAAAGAATGAATTAGGGCGGTAGAAATGAAAGTAAAAAACGATTTATTTAATGTATTCATTTATTTATCCTCGGGAATAGGATTTATAATATCACTGTTGTTTTATGAGAATTTTGCGAATGGTTATGAACAAATGATCTTTTTTCCATTAATTTTCTTTATATTGTATTTATTATTTCTAGAAAATTTGCGTCATTCAAGTGTTCCTTTTACCGCCTATGGAATAATTGGGATGGAATGGATAAGATTTGTATTAATGCCCCCGATTTGTGCGACTGCTGGGGATTATGCAGGGTTTAACTATATTAATCCTTCTGCCCAATCCCTTCACTTGGCAACAACGTTGATGATATATGAAATTTTTGCCGTTGCAATTTTTTGTAGAATATTTATATCTATAAAAAATTCTAATAAAGATGTTAATTCTAGTTCACAAATATCTTTTTTGAAAGGTAATAGATTTGTATACCTCTCTTTTATTCTTTTGGCACTTGTAGTATTTTTGACGATTGGAAGAAACTCAAACTTGTTGAACTTTCTTTATATTCCAGTTAATAGTTCAGAAAGAATAGGTGATATAACAACTACTTCATTAGTTCTAGCAAGACAAATTTTGATTATTGGAATATTCCTTGTATTCCTGTGGACAGTTAGTTATTGCAAAAGGAAATATGAACAAACTTTCAATAAACTTTATATTTACTTATCATTATTAGTTGCACTATTAAATGTAGCTATAATTGTCGGCGAACGGAGAACGGCTCAAGTATATACTGCAGTCATATGTATATGGATTCTTATCAGATCTTTTCCAGGTTTTAAGAAAAAGATTGTATTTAGTATTGTAAGTACTGCTACGGTTATTTTAGTTCTTATGAGTATCTATAAGTTTTTTGGAGCCTTTCAATATGATTCATATTCCGCAGCACTGTCTAATTCTAATGCGGATATCTCTTGGCTATCACGAACCCTACAGAGTTACTTTTTTGGTCCAGAAAATGTAGCGATTACTTTAGATTTTTTTAAGTCAATAGATGTTGGAACTGGGAATATGTTCTATGACTTTCTACGATCTACTTTTGGAGTTAGCTTCCTTTTAAAAGGAGATGGGGTACTAACATCTGAAATCTTCAATACTTACATTTACGGCATTGAAAGACCAACTGGTCATGTTATTTCGGCCATAGGATACAGTGTTTTATTCTTTGGAATATTTTTGGCACCAATATTTGCTTTGTTTAATATTTTCATTTCGGCAAAAGTTGAAAAACAACTATATAAAAGTAAATCATATGAAATGATGTATGTTTGGGGGTACGTACTTGTAAGATTTGCGACAAATCTATTTGTAAATACACCTCCGCTAATTAGTAATGCATCTATTATGTTAGGAACAGCCGGATTGTTATTTTTTACAGCTTTTACCCTCAAATTAAAAAAACGGTATGGTATATAACCGGTTGATAATTAATCGTTCTTAGAAATGAGGTTTATGAATGAAAGTATTATTATTATCTTATGGAATTATAGATTACGATGGGCGTTTGATTGAGTTAAATAATATTGCAAAAAAGTTAGGGAAGGTAACAACAGTTTGTTGTGGAAAGGATAAGGATTCAACAGAAACTGAGAGAATTATTAAGATTGGTAATCATAAATATTTAGGTATCTATTTATTTTTTTCTTTCTTAGTTCAATCCTTGATAACAGCAATAAAAATGAGAAACATAGATATACTTGTAATTGATAATTACTTTGCAGCTATAGCAGCATTTGTAATAAAACCCTTTTGTAAAGTTGAATTTATAGTACAAGACGTAAGAGAGTTGTATTTCATTGAAGATATGAAGAGTTGGAGGGGGCGTCTTCTTTGTAAAAGTGAAGTTAAACTTATGAAACGGGCTGATGTAGTTTTATGCGCGAACAGCCAAAGAGCCGAGTTAATGTATAACCACTATAATCTCTCAAAAAAGCCAATTGTTTTTGAAAATGTAAGAGTACTTAATGGAATATATGATAAACGGGTTATGGCAAATAGATATTCCTCAATGTTTAATTATGAAATAAACATAATAAGTACGGGAGGAGTTTCTGTAGCTAGAGGCACTGATAAATTGATAAGTTCTATGAAAAACCTTTCAGATGATTATGGCTTATATATAGTTGGCGGTGGCAATAAAGAGGACATTAGTAAAGTCGATAAGTTAATAAAGGAACAGAACATAAAAAACGTTCACTTTATAGGTAAAGTACCATTACCAGAACTAAAGTATATTGTAAAACAATGTGATATTGGAATTGTGAATTATCATAAAAATGATTTGAATAATATGTTCTGTGCTTCCGGTAAAGTTTATGAATATTTAGCAGAAGGGCTACCTATAGTTACAACCGAAAATATACCATTGAAGGAATTCTGTGATAAAACATTTACAGGTGTAGCTGACGATAAATTTTATAAAGGTATATTAAAAGTCAGTAATAGTATTGAGGATTTTCGAGATGTTGTTAGGGATTACATTAGTGAAATATCTGTCAATGACTATAATGAAAGCATTGCAGAGAATGTTAGGAAGATATTTATAGAAAATAGAAGTCCTTCAATTAAAGCTTTGGAGTAATAACCATGTCTAATAAGTTCATCCGATCAGTATCATTACTAGCATCAAGTTCAGTAATTGCACAGTTAATTTCATTTTTAGTTTCTCCTATAACAACAAGGCTATTTACTCCAGAAGAGTATGGAGTTTATACACTTATTATTACAGCAATATCCATATTTGGACCTGTAATCTGTTTGAAATATGATATGGCAATTGTTATAGCGAAGTCAGAAAGAGAATCTTATTCCATTATTAAACTTTGCATAAACTTATGTGTTGTACTTAGTATAACTCTTGGAGCAACATACGGGCTATTGTTCCTTCGAGAAGAATTTACAGGAGTAAACCTTTTAATTATAATCATAAGCTTAATTATTCTACTTATTGTATACGGAGTAAACAATATTTTTTTATCATATAATAATAGGAAATCTTTATACAAAATTATTTCATCTGTTACAGTTATTAAATCTTGTGTCAGTAATTCATTACTAGTACTAGGGGGCTTACTAAATCTAGGAATCATAGCGTTGGTATCTTCAAACATTTTAGGTTCTATTGCTGGTATAGGCAAGCAATCGAAGGATGTTCGAAAGAATTTTAATGTAATTAAATTGATTAAATTTAATGAACTAAAAAAAGTGTTCTTTGAATTTAGGTATCAACCTATGTTTAACGCCTCTTCTGCACTTTTAACTACTGTTACTTATTCAAGTATAAATCTGTTTATTAAGGAAGGTTATTCAACTTCACAATTGGGACTGTATTCACTATCTTATCGTGTTCTTGGAATTCCCTTTTCCGTAATAAGTGCAAACATTGCACGGGTCTTCTTTGACAATGCGGTAAGAGAAAAAAAGGAGGTAGGCAACTTTCAAAAAACATTCAAGAAAACGCTTTTTATTTTACTAATTACCATAATTCCTACTATGACCTTTTTAGGAATATTAGCACCATGGCTATTTCATTTCATTTTTGGTTCAGAATGGAAAGAGGCGGGTCAATATGTAAGAATATTAGCTCCAATGTTCGCGGTAAGGTTAATTACTGAATCACTTACTACAAGTTTTATTGTATCAAAAAGGCAAAATTTGGAGTTGGTATTTCAAGCTACTTTACTTGTATGTGAATTAACTATCTTTTTAATTGTTTTTATTAATAAAATACAAATAGAATCTTTTTTATTTTTATTATCCGTTATTTATATGTTAATACATGGAACAATGTTATTTTATATGTACAAATTAAGTACTGAAACCGCCAAGTAGTTTTATACACTTTTCAATCCTGAATTTACACCTTTTATAAAGTTACCGTACTAAAGCAAAAAAGATGCATACCAAATATTAGTTCGATTAGTAGTGGCAATAGCCCAAGGATGTCTCGAAATTTGTAAATTTTTTCTTTTGGAAATTGTGGGCTTTACTCCATTTAAATAAGGTTTTCAGTATTAAAGTATTTGAAAATAAACTATGTTAATTAACTAGTTCTTAAATTCAGTGCAAGAGAATAGCTAGCTTGGTAATTGGAATATTTAGTTTTTTCACTATAGTTAGCAATTTTAAACTTGTTCAAATTTATTTAACTTTTACTCAAACAATAGAACAATGGTAATTGGAAGTGTCTTTTGGCATTTTATTTATTAGTATAAAGGAAAAAAAGGGAGTTATTTAATGATAAATATAATAGGACTAGGCTATATAGGTTTACCAACAGCACTAATGTTTTCAAAAAGCGGACTTAAAGTAGTTGGAACAGATAAAAATGAAAATTTAGTATCCTCCTTACAACAAGGTAAACTTACTTTTGAGGAAGGAGGATTAGAAGAACTGTTTCAAGATGCTGTCTCTTATGGTATTGAATTTTCAACTGAATACCAAAAGGCGCACACTTATATTATTGCAGTTCCTACACCCTATCTTAAAGATAGTAAGAAACTAGATCCAAAGTATGTAATATCAGCTGTAAATAGTGTTCTTGATGTATGCGAAAAAGGTGCGGTATTAATTCTTGAATCTACGATTACACCTGGCACAATTGATCGATATGTTCGTCCTGAAATTGAAAACAGAGGGTTTGTAATTGGTGAAGACATTCATTTAGTACATGCCCCTGAACGAATTATTCCGGGAAATATGATCTATGAACTTGAACATAATTCAAGAACAATAGGTGCCGATAATATCGAAATAGGAAATAAGGTTAAAGCTCTTTATTCAAATTTCTGTAAAGGTGATATTGTTGTTACCGATATTAGATCAGCAGAAATGTCTAAGGTAGTTGAAAACACCTTTAGAGATATAAATATAGCATTTGCAAATGAACTAGCTAAAATCTGTAGATCCGATAATATGGATGTGTACGAAATAATCCGGATTGCAAATAAACATCCACGTGTAAATATATTACAACCTGGTCCTGGTGTTGGGGGTCATTGTATATCAGTTGATCCATGGTTTTTAGTAGGAGACTATCCAGGATTAGCTAACCTAATTTTAACTGCTCGTAATACCAATGACTCAATGCCAACGCATGTACTTAGTAGAATTAGGGACATTATGAGAGAGCATCGTATAAATGATATTTCAAAAGTTGGGTTATATGGATTAACATATAAAGAAAATGTTGATGATACAAGAGAAAGTCCAACATTACAACTTTTAGAAAGGATGGATGAGCATTTAGCTTATGGTGTTAAAGTATTCGACCCATTGGTTAAGACAAGAATTGTTGACCATCAATTTATGAATGTTGAAGACTTTATCAATGAAATAGAAATTCTAGTAATAATGATAGGTCATGACCATATTAAAAACAATATGGAGCTAATTAAGGATAAATTCATACTTGATACTAAAAACATTTGTACGTTTGATGGCGTTTATAAATTATAAGGTAGAGGTGAATCAGCTAAGAAACCGGGGGCCTGACCCACACTCGGTGAAGGGTTAAAGTATTTGAATACAGACAAGAGATCTCACCACCCTTGCGATTATTTTTAGTATGAGGTTCCTGTCACTTCCCGATATTTGTCGAATTGATAACTTGAGACAAAATGGTCGAAGATTTTTTAACTTCAATATGAGGAAGCCCTGCCATTTGGCAGGGCTTTTTTAGGAGGCATGTAGATGATGAAAGTGTTGGTCACCGGTGGAGCTGGATATATTGGTTCTCATACTTGTGTGGAGTTGCTTGCTAGTGGTTATGATGTGGTGATTGTTGATAATTTGAGTAATAGTTCTCGTAATGTTATTGACCGGATTGAGCGGATATCCAAAAAGGTCACGTTTATTCAAGCTGATGTAACGATAGAGCCGGTTGTTCAAGCTCTGTTTGAGCAACACGATTTTGTTGGGGTGATTCACTTTTGTAACCGTCAAGTAGAATTCAACAATTTTTAGTAAATAAGATTAAACAGTTTTCATCAATTAAGATTCAACACTCTGGTTATCAAATAACGCTTTTCTGTATTTCATTCTGATACTGAATACAGCCAAGAGATCTTACCACCCTTGCCATCCTTTTTACCACTGTCCGCCAAGGAATTAAGGGTTTGGGTGCCTGTCACTCCCCGCAAGTAGTAACTCCATTGAATAATAGGTGTTTTACAAATTCCTTCTTGTTCTAAACTGTCCTTTTGTGGAATAAGAAAAGCTGCCTTGTTTAGCAGCTGTCTTGTTCGAGCTGATATAATAATTAAAAATCGTGTCGGGTGGGCATCCCAGATCTCATTTTAATATAAATAGAAACGTCGCTTCATCTTCACTTGGAGCAGTTTCATAGGCCCTGCCATCAGAAAACACTCTCACTTTCTGGCCGACCTTGAGATTCTTTTTTATAAAAAATGGAATGCGTTTAGTGTCGTAGAAAGTCCCTCTGAATTTATAGATTTCACTTAATTCCTCTTCCGTTTTCCCCTGAATGCTTTCCCCAGAATCTTCGACAAGCCATATGACATTCTCGAATACACCAATGATATAGCCTGTATGAGTGCTTTTGGCTTCGGTGAAGATGAAGATGCCAATACCTATGGTTGCCATCAGGCTGATGATCGTTATCCATTTTTTCATCTGATTGACCTCTTAATTTTTTCCGCCAATGGTTGTGACGTTAGCAAGTATCACATCTTCCTTGGAAAACGGGGCCTGACCCCACATTCTGTGAAGGGTTAAAGTGTTTGTGTGAGATCTAATCATGGCCGTAAAATCGGGGGCCTGGTCACACATTCAGTGAAGCACTAAAGAGTAAGAGACTTAATAAGGAACGGCTAATGATAGCAAGTTTTTTGGATTGCCAAGGAATATGCAGAAGCCATCCGCTACATCCACCGTATTCCGATGTAAGCCAAAATGGCCAGTGATCTTTATCACTACCCCGGAGCAGATATCCTTCTTATATTGACCCCATACAGTATGAATGCAGCCAAGAGATCTTACCACCCGTTTGACCACTGTCTGCCAAGGAATTTACCAGGCTTCGCCAACAGAGTTACCAATGTATAAAAAAGCCCTACAGATTAACTATCTAGGAATCTGGTAGGGCTTTTATTTTTCAGTCTGGTTACTGAAGTAATCGAAGATTGTCTTTCTAGATCCTTCGAAAATTGAGGGCCTGACCCCACATTCAATGAAGTGCTAAAGTGTCGGTATTAGTCTGATTATTGGAACACAAAGAACTCCCTGTAACCGTCAAGTAAAGATAAATTGCTAACTTGAAACAAAATACTCGAAGATTTCTAACTCAAAGGATGCCCTGCCATTTGGCAGGGCTGCTGTTATGGAAATCTACTCTATCTGTCAATGGGGGCAATAACTGTCCTAATATAGATAGTTTTACTGCATAAAATGAAAGGGAAGTATTAATTTACTTTCTCAATTGTTTTTAAACTATTAGAAGACTGTATGTATACAATATATTTATAAGCCTTTGCTCCTCCATAACTATGGATTACTTCAGTGCTCCGTCAGAGAATACAGACAGACCACTCCAGAATACCGGAGTTGCTGGGTGACAGATTTCCAAGAAACCAGGGGCCTGACCCCACATTTAGTAAAGGGTTAAAGTGTTTGTGTGAGGTCTAATCAGGTCCGCAAAAATTTTATCTCCCTCGCTACTTCTCTTTTGCAAAGTAACAGTGTTGAACTTTATAAAGTAAGAGTGGAGAGTAATACACTATTTTTTAATAAGGAACAGATATTGAAGCAAGTGTATGGGACTGTTGTATTTTGCAAGAAAAAAGTGCAGAGTAATGCAATAAAAACTGCAGAGGTTTGCCACCCATGATATTTACCTTTCTTTGGAAAGTGCATTAGAAAGACGGTAACTCTCTCCATGAAAACTTATGATATGCGCATGATGGATCAAGCGATTTACTAAAGCTGCTGTCAGTCTCGAATCTGAGAAATCGGGGGCCTGACCCCACATCCAGTGAAGTATTAAAGTGTTATTTATTAATGTTCCACTTTATTCGGGAATTGATGGTATTAGTTGTTTTAAAATTGACGGAGTCACTATCCAAAATGGTTGAAATCGGGGAACTAAAGCGGGGGCAAGACGCCACATTGAGTGAAGGGTTAAAGTGTTAGTTGTAAATGATACTCTACTTTATGAATAATAGCAGCCAATGAAATGTACCATCAATGACATTCCATTTACCACTTAGTGACAAGTAATGTACCAGGCGTGAGGGTTTAATCAAATGTTTGATTAATTACATATAACTTTGCTTTGCAGGAAAAGACAGCATGAGGAGTTGTAAATCATTTTTACATATCTTTAGGTAAATCATTAATAATTATTTGAGTATGATGTATATTTATTCCAGTTGTTTGACTGCTTAATGCTTAGTTAGATAAAATATGCGTAAGTAGCACGCTTCATTTCATCTTTTCACATATACTGTTTATAACAACTAAGTAGAGGTGCTGCAAATGAGTAGAAGGAGGGTAAAGAAAGTGGTTAAGTTAGCAAGGGCACGTGTGGCAGGAAAAGTTGCAAGAGGCCATAGCCTTAGAAGAAGAGGTATGAGTATAGAAGCAAAAAATGAGTTCTTAGCCAATCAAATCGCTAATACTGCCTTTAGAAAACAGACAGAGGCACTTAAGGTAAGTAAAGATGGAATTGTCACCAATGCAGATTATAGAAATCCAAAGCATAGAAGATGGATGGAAGACTAATGAAGCCAGGGGATATTTATGATGTTGTCTTTCCATACAAACCTCCACTTCCGCCGGACGGCACATCTTATAAAGTGCGTCCGGCTTTAATTATCTCAATTTCTCCAAATGGGACCGCTTTAGCCCTTACGATAAAGATTACGGGTTCTGGTCCGACTCCCAAGTTTCCTAACCGCATTAGAATTATAAGCTGGCAGCATGCAAAATTAGACAAACCCTCCTATGCTGAAATAGATTCAGAGGAATATTTTGATCTTGAGGACGCGGAAACATACCGCGGAACGTTGAGCCCTAAAGATCTGAATAATGTCCTAACAGCTTATATATTCAATTAAAATCAAGCACCAAATCCACGAAACAATAGATTCATATAGGGGGTCTGAACCCACTTTCAAGTCCTTATTCATATTCAATAAAGAATCAAAGTGTAAGAGATTTAATTTAGGAGCCCTCGTAGGGAAGAGTCTTATAACACTAACTTGATTCAGTATTATAACTCAGCAGATTAATTTACAATGGGATTTTTTCTTAGTTGTTATATTAGATTGACGAGATAAAGGAATTGGCTTACAATTAATTTATAGAACATACGTTCTTTTTAGAAGGAGGGATTTAATGCCCAGACAGCATCGGGTTTGGTATCCAGGTGCTCTGTATCATATTGTTGCCAGGGGAAATCGGCGGGCGGCGATATTTCTGGAAGATATGGACTTTAAGATGTACCTTACGATATTGGAAGATGTCCGCAGTATGATGCCTTTTATTCTTCATTCTTATTGCCTCATGACCAACCACCTTCATCTCCAGCTTGAAACCTCACAGCATCATATCCAGCATATTATGAAAGAAATGCATTCCCGCTACGCCATTTATCTGAATCAGCGATTGAAGACGGACGGCCATGTATTCCAGGGGCGTTACGGTGCTAAGCTGATTGAAACAGATGCATACTTTTTAGAAGCAAGCCGCTACATCCACCGCAATCCCCTGGAAGCCAAAATGGTCAGTGATCTGAATGACTACCCCTGGAGCAGCTATCCTTCTTATATTGACCTCACACAGAATAATCCCCATATTGCCCACAATAGAACACTGTCCTATTTCCGTGAACCCGTTGAAGATGAATATCGCAAATTTGTTGAAAAAAATGAAGAGATTGAGGAGGGGCTGCTATGTATGCCAGGTCGGCCAGTATTGGATTAAAAGGAATGGAAGGCTATATTGTGCAGGTGGAAGTAAGGACATCAATCGGAACAGATTCTATCATTATTGCAGGCCTGCCGGATGCCTCGGTCAAAGAATCGAAGGAGCGGGTGGCAGCTGCCCTGCACGCTTTAGGCTATTCCCTGTCCGGCCAAAAGATTGTCATTCATCTCTCGCCGGCTGAACAAAAGAAAAATGGTCCAATGTTTGATCTGGCAATGGCGGTCAGTACATTGATCAGTCTAAAAGGACTGGATGTACATATCCCCGACAGCACCGCCTTTATCGGCTCTTTTGATGCTCATAACAATAGACCTTACCGTTGAATTTTTTATTCGCTAAACAATAACTTTTAACTTTATCAGAAACAGGTTTATTACAAACTGTACAAGTAGAAATAGAGCCAGAGCTAGTTCTTTCATCTGATGTATTTGTTTTTAATGCACGTTTATGTTCATCTCTCGCTTTTGGATTAGTAATATTTGCATTTGTAAAGGCATTATAAATCGCTATAATATCATCTTCATTTAAGAGAGGTTCTTTGTATTGAATTTTCAGGACCGACACTTTCCGATGAATAAAATCAGACAGCTCTATGTCATATACTATAATTTCATCTGAAGCAATTTTACGGTAATCTAAGTCTACTTTAAAAGTGCAGCGCTTTGTAAAAGATACTATTGAGATAAATAAATCATGGTACTTTTTATCAATGAATGACGTTAATGCTTTTATATGCCCATAGTTTTGTACAAAAGGGTTCATTATTTTAAACTTTCCATTGACCAACCATGTTTCACGACCTTTCCCACCATAAATAGTCCCCTGATAGTTTTTTGTTTCAATGGCAAAGATACCATATGGAGTTAAAACCATATGATCAATTTGGGAGTACCCTGATTTTGCTTTTGGATTCTTTACTAGAAGATCGCTTAAGTACCGACAATCCTTTGGCAGCTGATCCAGTTGTATATCAATTTTGTATTCTCCAATTTCACCTTTTCGAGTAGCAACCTGTTCATTCGCCTTTTTTGGTTTTGACGTGGTCACATTAGCTTGTTTTGGTTTGTCCTCGTTCTTTTTCCTCTTTAAAAAGTTTAGGAATAATAGCATTATTTTCTCCCTGCTACTTAAGTATTATTTTAATTGTAACTTTTTGTATAAAATTAAACCACAACGAAAAAATCGAGGGCTCATCATCATTGGGTGAAGGATAAAAGTGTTAGTTAATGTAAAGGTAGACGATAAACTAGAATGAACAGTTTTCCACAAATAAGAATAAATAGAATTCAACAAATAAGATTTAACAGTTTACCTTGCTTTAATTGAATATTGCGAAGTAAATGAGCCACTTGTGCGCAGAATAAAGCCAGTTAGAAGCTAAGTGTTCCGAAACATTTAAGGGGTGAGGCCACAGGATAGGGACAGGTACCTTGGCTCATTCGCCCTTTTTTAGTAGGTCCATGGAGAACCAATCAATTTATATCAAAAATATATCCCAAAAAATCCAATTTAAAAAGTTGCATAATAAGTGAAAAACCTTGAATAAAGTTATACAATGACAAAGGAACTTTCAAACCATTAATCTACTTCAATAGAAAGGCGATAGAAAATTGAACTTATCAAAGAAAAAAAGAGTACAGCTAGCTTTTCTGTTGGGGTCACTGGCCATTTTAGGTCCATTTACGATTGACACGTATTTGCCTTCATTTCCTACTATAGTTAATGATTTTCATACGAATGCTTCGCTGGTTCAAATCAGTTTGACCACTTGTTTATTAGGACTCGGATTAGGTCAATTAGTTATAGGGCCTATGAGTGATGTGCATGGCCGGCGTAAACCATTGCTCATCTTCCTTACTTTGTATTTTTTATCCTCTGTCACTTGTGCCATCGCACCAAATATTTATACATTGATCGTTTCCCGGTTTATTCAAGGCTTTGCAGCTGCAGGAGGACTGGTTATCTCGAGAGCCGTTGTACGGGATTTGTTTAGCGGAAGGGAACTAACGAAGTTTTTTGCTTCTTTAATGTTGGTTGGAAATCTTGGTCCCATTATTGCGCCAATTATAGGCGGTGCGATTCTGACGTTTACGAGCTGGAAAGGAGTTTTCATTGTCCTGGCTGGTATCGGCATAATTTTCACCTTCATTGTCAGCTTGAAACTGGAAGAATCGCTGCCAGCTGAAAAACGGGTACCGGGAAATTTCAAGCAAGTCATCGGGAACTTTGGCATGTTATTAAAGGATCGTGAATTTGCTGGATATGCCTTTACACAAGGATTTACAACAGCCGGAATCTTTGCGTATGTGTCGGGTATTTCTTTTGTCTACCAAAATATTTATGGAGTATCCCCTCAAGTATTCAGCTTCTTATTTGGAGTCAATGGAGTGGGCTTAATCATAGGAACTCAACTCGTTGGCCGATTAGCAGATTATATACCGGAAAAAACATTCTTAAAAATTGGATTAGGGCTTTCCAATACAGCTGCTATTCTTTTGCTGACAGCCCTATTACTAAAGGCACCGCTTCTGTTAGTTGCGCTTCCTATTTTCTTTTTAGTCATGTCCATCAGTATTATTGGAACAGCATCATTCTCTCTCGCGATGGAAACGAAAGGGCATGTGGCCGGAAGTGCATCTGCTTTATTAGGGGTGCTGCCGTTCCTGCTTGGTTCCATAACCGCTCCACTTGTTGGAGTAGCGGGTGAGTACTCCGCGCTTCCGATGGGGATTATTATTTTGGCTGCAAGCTTGTTGGCTTTTTTGTCTTACTTCTTGTTGGTGAGGAAAGGGTCTTTGCGTCAGAAAGGACCAGGCGTGTCTGTTCATAATAACTTGTGATATATAAAATTTGAAAAACACCTTGCTGCTCGGTAACGGACCGAGGGGAGGTTTTTTTTTTTTGCGTGGAGCCAAGGGGACAGGTCTCTTGGCTCGGAATATCGGGGCTTGGCCACCTTCGGTGTAGTATTTGTCATTGCTGTCAAGAGATGCTGTCAGCTGCTAAGTCGAACAGGCAGCTCATAGATTTGTTCAATCGCTATCAAATCGATTGTTGTCTTTGCTCCTCCTTACCATGAAGTGTTCAGCAGCGTTTTTTGTTCTCTAGACTTCTTCAGAGATGCTGTTGTTGTTGTTTTTATTCTTTCTTTTCTCTCTTTTATTTCTTTTCTCTATTATGTATTCAGGTTCAATTCACGAGTCATCCACGACCAATTCACTTGCAGTCAAATAAAAAAGATTCTTTCTGTTTTTAGACTGTTCCTTGACTGTACTTGCCTCTTCCATTTCAGCCAGCTTTCGACCATTAGCAGACTCCTCCATACCAGACACCGTAAACAAAAAACCATGCAGAAGTCGCTCCGCCGTAATCAGGCCGAGCTTTTCCAAACGCTTTATCAAATGCTGAATCCACGAATAGCTTTTAAGATCCCTCTTTTTCAAGTAGTAAAACCACAGGCCTCTCCGCAGTAAATGAATAGAACAGACATACTGCCCTATATTCAGCACAATCTCACCAAACGGCAACACATCCTTCATCATCGCAGCACTCTTAAGAAGCAAATATAACAACAAGCCCTCCACATAATCAAACTCATCTCTCCACCGGACCAGCCTTTCAACCTGATTCGGCCCATTCATCTGTATCCGCATTCCCAATCACTCCTATTTTGTTTGTTCATCTCTTATATATAGATGTGAATAGAAAATGGACATGGTGTGGGGATATTTTTTTGAGCCAAGGGGACAGGTCCCATGGCTCAGTTTAAAAAAGTTCCATGGTACCGTGCTTTTGGCTGTCATTAATCAAACGTTTGATTAATTCTTATCCCTTTCATAAGGTAGTCAGAAGCAGCCTTGTATTGGCTTTCCTGTCATCAATTTGCTTAAAATAGGATTGTTTTTAATAATACACAAAATCTTGTATTGTCCTTCTTTAATCAAGCCAATTCAAATATAATTGTAAATAAAAGGAATACCTTAACTGCAATCATACGGGGGAGGAATGACAACCATTAGAATACTGTTACTATTTTGCTCACTTTTATTGTTATCTGCCTGTACTCTGGGTTCAGTTCAAGAAAAAGGTTATATCATAAGCAAAAGTGATTCCGAAATTTGGGTTGTACCTGCGACTGAAAAAGAGATGGAGGAGAAAGGCTTCGAGGAGCTTGCAGAGGTTTATGGGGGAGAAGGAACATATTTTAATATATCCAATCTAGATAGCAGACGTCAGGAAAAGCTTAAAGAAGGGCAAAATGTAATAGTCTACTATAATGGAGATAAAGCTGCCTCAGCCCCAGCGCAGGCAGGAGCCATAAAGGTGAAAGTTGTGGACTGCATTTGTTCTATGAAGCCTGTATTTGAGGGAGTTATTGCCTTAAAGTGGACTGAGAATGCCCACCAGATCCTGGTGATAGATAAGATTTCAGATGAGATGCTTGAGAATGGAACACAAGAAGAGAAGATGGATATTGCTTACCAAGAAGGAAATGGCATGATTTTTTATGTTAGTGAAACAGAATTTAAGAAACTAGAAGTGGGACAAAAAGTATCAGTTACTCATCAGGGAATGGCTCAAGAGTCGCTTCCTCCTAAGACAGGGGCATATCGGGTGGAGGTATTGGGGGAATGAAGGAGGGTCCGCGATTTCAACTAATGAACACTTCTCAGATATAAACTCTCTTCAAAAGCTGATGCCGGGGGATGGGTAGGAGTAATGCTTTCCCGCTTAAGTACAAACTAAACGGATTTATAAACCAAAAGCTGCTGGTTTGGAGGAGTATGTTTGCCAAATGAAATCATCGAAAAGGTTAAAAAAGGACTTAATGGCATAGAAATCGGATACTTTGATACAGGTCAAATTTTCGAGGAAGAAGCATACTATAGATATTTTGGTGCACCTGATAAGGAAACCCGTCGGTACAGCATAGCGGTTTTTACAGTATATTTTGGGAATTGGTACTACCTTTGCCGTTTTCCTTTTTTAGACCAGCCGCATCTATTGGAGGAATACATCCAGGCTTTTACAGAAAACCATCAGCATATACAAAAAGACTTCCCAGTCATGTACGAATATATCATTTCTTTTTTGATTAGAATTGAAGAGGAAAACAGTCAAAAGTATGCAGACTCCACCCTGGAGATTGATAAGGAATTGTATGAGCGTTTGAAAAGGGAAGTCTTAATCCCGAATAGAGACTATTTAAATAGACATACGCCAATAAAGTACTTTTATAGAGAAATAGGGGTTGATCCTTTTTTTGAGACTGATTTGTTTGAAGAGTAGTTAGAACTGGCTCACCTTCAGCGAGAGAAGAGGCTGTTAGAATTGAGCGGGGAAGTCCCGTTATACTATCGACTTTATTATGTTCACAAGCCAATCCTCACTGTGCTATTCTGCAGGTGAAAGATTGCCATGGAAAGGTGGAAATCATATGGTTTTGTCTGTCAAAAACTTCAGGGGTGATACATACTTTTTGCATAGCCGGCTAACGAAGAAAGGAAACCCTTCTTACCATTTTTCAAAAAAGGCTGAAGGCGCATCAGATATTGAGAATGTCCCTGAAGGATATGAAATCTATGAAGAGCCAAACGGGAAAATGTATCTGAGAAAACAGGCAATCTCACCTATTACAGCGGACGAGCTCCGGCTGATTGAAGAGGGGATGAAGAAATACTCCATCATTGAAGATTTTAAAACGGATGTCAAAAAGGATGCTGTTTATATCTATCAGGCATTCGATTCCTTCGATGCTGCCCCAGTGCCCAAGCCATTGCTGGAGAAGTATAAACAATATGAAACATCGCTCCGCTTTACTCTCATTGACAAAGATGAGCGTACGTTCGAAGTGGAACGATTCTGTTATATTGGCGGTATTGATGACTGGATTTATCTTGATGGACCGGATCACCTGGAACGTTTAATCCGTGAGTACACACCGCATTTGGGGAAAGAGTCTTTTTATGAGTTGATGTAAGGTTTTAGGTGCCTATCAATTCCCGGATGTTGTTGTTTACGAGTTCTTCTAATATTGGGGTCTTCCCCCAAAATTTGGGGAATCAAGATGCAGTTATTTGTCCAAAGGTACTTTCTCTCTTTTTAATAGATTAAATAAGTGAGCAGGTAAAAGCACTATTAACCATAGTTACTTATAGATCTTAATATTTTTGATCAACTGCCGTTTTAGCAGTAAACAATAATCATGATGATTTTGGGGCGATAGTATGATATTTATAGACTGTACTGATGATCAAGTAAAGGACCTTAAGGAATCAAAAAATTTAACATTAAGCTGGAGAATTCCCGTTGAGCCAAAGTTTGTTGAGATGAATGATGAAATTGTAGCTTTAATTGATTTTTCTTTTGGAGGAAGCTACGGCCCAGATAGCATAGAGATAGATAATTTTGAGGTTTTTGAGAAAGGGGAAGCCACTGGCAGCAAGATTATTTCGGCTTTCAAGGAGATGTATGAAAACAGGATAATCTCTTTGTATCCTGAAAATGAGAGATGCAAGAAGTTTTGGATGGAACACGGGTTTGTAATAGAGTACGAGGGGGATGATGTAGAAAGACTGGTATATAAATTCTAGTTGCAGTGACAGGTACCTCCCGATTATTCTTGTTTCACATAATGGTTTCACAAAGGGTGAAGTTAAATAGCTTCACTCTCTTTTTTTATGGATAAGCTCCCATTCAAATGAACCTCCATATCTCGAATCAAAAATTAAGAGTTATCTTCTTACAATTGCTAGTAAAAATAATCCTAAAGACTCATATTTTCACCTATTAAGAGAAATGGATTGAATCCACTTATAAAAAGCTTCTTATAAACCTCTCTCTCAGTAACAATTCCAGACTTTTATCACAGTAAAAAACTCTCGATTTAAAGAGATACCAGGAATAAAATCACAGACAAACTTCGACAATTCTGCGCATGTGTTTGACGAAAATAAAAACACATGATAGTTAATATATAGTACAAAAAAGGAAATTTTTGAAAAATGGGTATATGTCAATATGACTGATTCTTTAGCTTTGCTAAGGGTACTCTTATAACTCAAAGAAAAGGAGTTTTTTTCATTGCGCAAATTCTATTATATATCTTTACTGGCATTCATGATGATTTTTACTGGCTGCTCCAAGGAAGATCCGTCAGCAGCAGATTACTCAGATGTAAAATCGGTAAAAATTGAAGAAGAGCCGGTCCAGTATCCGGAGGCGGCCACTTCAGCTGAAGAGATTGTCAAACAGCAGATGGGGGAAAAAATAGAAAAGGCCATGGATGAAGGATCGGAAGAAGCCAATATGAGTGAGGAAGAGGTGATGGCAGATTTCGAAGCTGAAGGTATGACCGCTGAGGAAGTGTACAACGGCCTGGTGCACTGGTTTGCCGTTGATTATTCTGAAGTGAATGATGCGCTGGTCAATTATGAGCCTGCCTTCGGGGAGTATGGAGCAGAAGAGGAAGATCAGAAAACGAAGAATATCAGCATCCAGATCGACTCAAGCGGAAGCATGAATGGACAGGTAAGCGGCGGTGTGAAAATGAACCTGGCCAAAGAAGCGGTCGAGAACTTTGCTGCCGGTTTTCCGGAGGATACCATCATGAGTCTACGCACATACGGCCACAAAGGGACTGGGGATGACAAGGATAAAGCCATGTCCTGTGCAAGCACCGAGGTTATGTATGACGCCAATACTTACGATCAAGCTGCGTTCAAGGCGGCATTAGAAAAATTCAAACCGAGCGGCTGGACGCCTTTGGCGGCTTCCATCAAGGCAGGATATGAGGACCTAAAGAAAAAGGCGGGAGAGGATACAGAAAATATTCTCTATATCGTCAGCGATGGAATCGAAACCTGTGAGGGTGACCCGGTAAAGGAAGCAAAAGCTTTGGCAGATTCCGACCTAAATGTGAAGGTGCATATCATCGGCTTTGATGTGGATGATGCAGGTCAGGATCAGCTGAAGAAAACAGCTGAAGCGGGCAACGGAAAATATTATACAGTCAACTCCAAGCTCGAGCTGACCAATACACTCAATGAACTGATGGGTGAGGCAATCTCCTCCATTCGGAAAAATAACGAAAAAGCCATGAACGGCATTGATATCAATTTCAAAAGTGTCGAACTCCGTAAAGACGTACAAAAGCTTAGAAGTAATTTTATGAATATGGCTGGGGTGGAGAATGAGGTGTTGAAGGGGGCAGCTCAGGAGCTTGAGAGTCAGGAGAAAGTTACGTCTGAGGATGTAGAGGCGATAACGGAAATGGCGGATGAGCGTTTAAGTGTTCTTGCTGAATACAGCGGGAGGCTTGAGGAAGCGGCGCAGGAGAAGATCACTGTGAAGAAGGATGAATTGTTTGAGGCGATGGAGTAGTGGTGACAGGTACCTCCCGAATAATCTTGTTTCACACATCTGTTTCACAAATGTATATCAAGTCATTTATATAGCCATGCACAAAGAAAGGCCCAGAAAGTTTCTGGGCCTTTAGTGTATGAAAATTTAGAATAATAAAAATTTATATCCCGTTCACCTTCCATCTTTGTTATATTAGAAAAAAGTAATCGGTTCCATGGAAGGGGTAAATAGAATGAAAGGCTTCGTTCAAGGCTTGTATACTCTTTGTGAATGGATTATGCGGCTGGCCATTTTAAATATATTATGGGTCATTTTTACCTTAGTGGGTGGAGTGGTGTTAGGTCTTTTTCCATCAACCATTTCATTGTTCGAGATTGCGAGGAAATACCAAAAGGGAGAATGGGATACACCCATATTCAGTCATTTCTTTTCCGCTTATAAGAAGAACTTTTTAAAGGGTAACAGGCTGGGGCTAATCCTGATAACAGCCGGGACAGTGCTTTTTATTGACTGGCATCTTTTCTCGGCTATGAATGGTTTGCCTTTTCAGGTGCTTGCGGCCCTAGTGGTGGTTTTGGCAATTTTATATGTAATAGTGCTGCTGCACATTTTTCCTATCTACGTTTTGCATGAATTTACTATTATGCAATGTATAAAATATGCCTGTGTTTTGGGCGTGTACCGGCCGCTTAGCACAATTGGCATTGGCATGGGAGGCATCCTCCTTTACTTGATTTTCTCGACTTTTCAGCCTGTACTCTTCTTTTTTGGTGCAAGCTTAACAAGTATGGTTATTATGTGGATTTCAGGCAATACGATCATTAATATGAAAAAGAAGTCCACTCATAGTTTTTCAGCAGATAAAGCGGTATAGCTATGAAATACTTCCGCTTTCCAAAGTTCCGCCATTTAAAGAATCAATTATTGTTCCAGAATGCGCTTAGTATCAGTTTAATCATAGGGCTGACAGCAGTATTCACATATAATATTGCCATTAAAATACAGGTTAATGAAGCGATTAGATATAACACAGTGATGGTCACCCAGATTAGTAAAAGTATTGATGACATGGTGGAATCTTTTAATGATGTCATGGATGGGGTTACGTTTAACAATGAAATCCAGCGTTTGCTGCAAATTAAATATGATACGGGGAAAGAGATGCATCTCCTGAATAAATATTTAGCATCCCAAGTGGTGGATGAAACGGTTATGTTCAATGAGGTTGACCTTATCAATCTATATGATACTGAAAATCTCAGGGTGAACTTAAGAAGAAGTGTTAATAATAAAGACTTCAATTTCTTTAATGAACTTCGCCCCAATATGTATGACAGCAGCGGGAGAGTAACATGGAAAGTGGAAAACTCGGTCATTACGGCCAATCGGCTGATATACGGCATTCATTCATACAAGATGAATGAAATTGGCTATTTAACCATGTCGATGAAAACCTCTTACCTGGAAGACCGGATTCTGAAGTATGATCCCACTGAAGAAAGGCATATTATCATCCTGGATCAGGAAAATAATGTTGTTTTAACGAATGCTGAAGACAGTGGAAATGATGCATTTACTTCATGGGCATCAGATCTGGATTATAATTCAATTGATTCCGAGTCTTTTGTGGATATACCGGGGGACGGAAGGATGATTGTGAATAACTATCAGTCTGAATTAACAGGCTGGAAAATCATTTCCTTAGTAAGTCTGAATGAGATCTCAGCAGGACCTGTATTAATTGGGAGAACGATTTTCTTAATAGGATTTGTGGCTATCGTTATTGGCATTGTTGTGATTTGGATCAGTACACATTATATTGTAAAACCGCTGAATCAATTGCGGCTTGTTATGGATGAGGTGGAAAAAGATAATTTCCATGTCCAGGTTCAAATTAACCGCAAAGATGAACTTGGAAGAGTTGGGGATAGCTTTAATAAAATGATGAATAAAATCAACAATCTGATTTCAGATATTTATCAGAAGGATATCAATGAGAAGGAAGCCCAATTGAGGGCACTAAGAGCCCAGATCAATCCCCATTTCCTTTACAATACATTGGATGCTATTAACTGGATGGCTCAATTTGATAAAACAGATGAAGTGAGCAAAATGACAATTGCGTTAAGCAGACTGTTAAAATCAAGCATATCCAACAATAAGGAATTTATCAGGCTGGAAGAAGAAGCAATATATATCGATGATTACATGACAATCCAGAAGATCCGGTTCCAGGATAAAATACATTATTCAATGCAAATTGACGAAGCAGCAAAGAACTGCCTGGTCCCCAAACTGATCCTGCAGCCGATCGTTGAAAATGCGATGATTCACGGATTAGAAAAGAAACTGGAGAATGGTTATTTGCTCATTAAGGGATATGTGAAAAATGATCTATTGCATATTCAAATAATCGATAATGGTGTTGGGATGGACGAAAGGACAATGTCAGCATTGCTTAAAGGAGTTTATGTGAACCGGGATGAGAATAAAGGGACAGGAAATGGAATCTTGAATGTTCAGAATCGCATAAAGCTGCTATTTGGCAGAGAATACGGATTGAATATCGACAGCAATGAAAATGTCGGGTCCGTATTTGAATTGACGCTGCCTGTTCATAGGGAGGGCTATAAGAATGTATAAAGTTCTTATTATTGACGATGAGCCCATGATCACGAAAGGGTTATCCGAGAAGATTGATTGGGCCAGTCTGGACTGTATGATTCAAGGTATTGCTATGAATGGCCTGGAGGGGAAAAGAATGATTGACGAGCTGAGGCCTGATATCATTGTTTCGGATATTGTCATGCCAGGCTGCACAGGGCTCGAGCTGGCCAGCTATGTTCATCAGCATTATAAAAATACCATTATGATTCTGCTGTCTGGGCATGATGAATTTACTTTTGCTAAGGAAGCTCTCAAATACAGTGTTTTTGATTATTTGCTCAAGCCTACAATAAAAGAAGAAGTGATGAATGTGATTAGAAATGCTGTGAAGAATATCGAGGAAAAAAGAGAACAGGATAAGAATTATCAATATTTAGAGTCTGCTCTCCAGGAGAATATCCCGTTGATTGAGCAATCATTATTATATGATATTACAGTGAAAGGGACTGTTCATTCGAAAGATCTGAGAGATAAAATAGAAAGCTTTCATCTCACTTTCGGAAAAGGAGCCGTTTTAACAATTGAAGTTGATGCTTATGAAGAGAATCAAGCACCCAGCCCGATTATCATAAGGTACATTGAGGAAATATTGAAGAAGAATAATATCACAGTGCGGTATGTAGCTAATGACAATCAGATGATTATTCTGCCCTCTTTTCCAATAGGTGTCCCCAGCAAGGTATTGGAAACGAGAGTTAGGGATGTATCAGATAAAATTTTGGACCGCCTCAAAGCAATAGATCATTTAAGTGTATCCATCGGTATTGGCGGAATCTATTCATCTGTAAACAGTTTACATTCTTCTTACTTGCAATCAGCTGAAGCTTTGAAGAGGAGTTACTTTGCAGGAAAAGGGAAAGTTCATATTTTTGATGATCAAAAGCAAAGACATTCTGAGGATAAAAACACAAACAGTCTGGAAAGCTTTATTCAATCTTTTGAAGAGCGGAGCCTTGAAAGGATTTTGGAAGAATATGAACTTCTTTTTAAAGAATTGAAGTACACATATGATAAGCCGTTCATCTTAAATCAATGCCTGGAGCTTCTCATTAAATTGGGACTGCTCGTATCTAAATGGGATAAACACTTTAAAATATCTGTCGGATACGGGCAGCTGGAGAAATGCACATCAATAGATGAATTACAGGATTTCATGAAGAAAGTGATCATCAACATAAAAAGTCATCTATACGAAGAGATGAGTGAAAACAATATCGGGATTGTGGAGCAGGCAAAAAAAATAATCGAGCAGCAATATGACAATCCTGATCTGAGTGCACAGTATATCGCTGATAAACTTGATGTGAATGTAAGTTATCTAAGCAGAACATTTAAAAAAGAGACAGGTGAAAACCTGATTAATTTTGTTACAGAAAAAAGAATGCAGATGGCTCAAAAGCTTTTGGATACTACGGATTTAAAAACAAACGAAGTGGCTAAAAGGGTTGGCTTTATAGATGCACGATATTTCGGCCAGGTGTTTAAAAAATTCATGAGTACAACTCCATCTCAATATAAGAAAAGCAAATAGTCAAAATTTTAAACATAATATTCAAAATTTTCAACATCTTACCCTTCTTCTTATTCGATAGAATAAAAACAAGAAGGATTTTTTTTATGAAAAATGCAAGCGTTTACAAAAGGGAGGGAGGAAAACCGTTGAGTCAGATTAAATATCCATTGAAGCCTGGCCAGCCGGTAAACCGGTGGCTCATCGCAGGTACGTTTGAAGAGGAGAAATCCTTTAGACGCCTTGCGATGAATGTAACTGGCGATTTAAACCGCTGGTTAACCGAAGGCTTCTCTGTATTTGAAAATCCAAGCAGAAAAGAATTTATAGACGCCCATAATGAAATCAGCATAGATAAAATACATATCCCGGAAGCATTCCCAGGAAAACCACTGTTATACGGGGAAACAGCGAAAGAATGGAGGCTTTATTTTCCCTGGAAAAATAAAAAGGTGGAACAATCCGGATTCTGGCAGCAGCCCACCCATCTGAAATCATGGGCCCTTACTCATATTCGATCAGATATAGAGCAGAAGGTTCCTTTTAGAATGTTCACCTGCGGCAGTGCAGCCGTTTGGATCAATGGGGAAAAAGTATTGCAGTTTTCGCCCTACACAAGAAACCTTGAGAAGAATATTCAGTTTGAGGCAGCCCTGAAAGAAGGCGACAATGAGTTTTTGATTTTCTATGAAGATCTGGCAGAACGGGACACACTTTATTATTTCCGATTAGATTATCTTGGAACTGAACCATTGGAAATGATGCTTCCGATCGGGAAATTAGCAGCTAATGACATTCATTCCTTAGAGAATGCGCTAAAGGGCGCCTATTTCCAAAGCGATGTTGTTAAAAATGGAGATGTTATCATTCATTTTGAAAATCCTTTAAAGGAAGAAGTCCTGCTGCAGTGCAGCTTTAAAACGGAATGGTGGGGAGAACAGCATGATCTGGCAAAAGCTGCGCCTCCTGGATCCAGTGAAGTTTCTTTTGGGAAAGTTGAAGAATTGGGAATGGGCAATGCTTTATTAAAGGTAGCCATTCAACATGGATCAATAGCGATCCAAAAAGATATGTTCCTTCAATTGTATCCAGATAAACTGGTGCCTGTAGACATAAAGGATAGTTTACTGGAAAGAAAAGAGCAAGCTCTATCATTTATCGCCAGATACGGGAGCAGCGATATTCACCGTGCATATGCCCTTGTCAGGACTGGAACAGATAAAGACCTTGCAGAGTCCATAGTAAGGGACACGCTTAAAGTAATCAATGCAAGATATGACTGCAGTGATTTCTACTTGAATCAGCTTTTCAGATTTTGGATCGATTTCCGTGAAACAGAACTATTTGAGGAAGGTTTCTGGGAAGAATGCAAGAGTGCTATTTTGAATTACCGCTATTGGTTTGATGAGCCTGGAGACGATGTGATGTGGTTCTTCAGTGAAAACCACGCTTTGCTGTTCCACACCTGTGAATATCTGGCAGGACAGCTTTTCCCGGATGATCTATTCCCAAATGCAAATATAACAGGGGCCGCTCATGCTGAAAGAGCGAAGGAAAGGCTTCAGAAGTGGTTTGACAAATTCCATGAAGAAGGTTTGGCAGAATGGAATTCAAGTGCTTATATACCGATTAATGCGATGGGCTTCTTCCAGATCTATGACCTGGCAGATGATAAGCTGCTGAAAATGGAAGCCAAGAAGGCCCTGGACACAACCTTTCGATTAATGGCTCTTAATAGCCATAATGGCTACCTTTCCTGCTCTCATGGCCGTATATACGAGAAAGAGCTGAAAGGAAATTATAATAACGCCACTACTTCTTTACTCTGGATAGGCTACGGAGAAGGAAACCTGAACAATGCCACTTTTGCAGCTGTATCTTTCTCTATCTCAAATTATGAACCGCCTGAATATAAATCACTCATTCATTTAAAGCCTAATGAAAACATTATCTTCAAGCATCACCAGGGGTCAGAAGGATTTGTTGATCTTTATACGTTTAAGAATAGATACGGTTTATTATCAAGCGCGGTCGAATACAGGCTCTGGAAAAATGGCTACTCGGAACATGTGATCCATTCTATACTCAGTCCGGAAGCGACCGTGTGGATTAACCATCCGGGAGAAGAAGCAGAGCTTGGAACAGGCAGGCCGAGCTTTTGGGCTGGAAATGGCATATTGCCGAAGGTAGACCAATATAGGGATATTGCGATGGTCCATTATAAAATCAGCCCTGAAAATGAAATCGCCTATACGCATGCCTATTTTCCAATTGCTGCTTTTGACCAGGTCAAAATAACTGAAAAATGGTGCTTCGGAAGAATAGATGATTCTTATATTGCTATATACGCCAAAAATGGAATCCGTCTTCAAGAGGAAGGCCAGAATAAAAATCGTGAGCTGATATCCGAAGGAAGAGACAACAGCTGGATCATCCGCAACAGCCATGTAAATCAGTTTCCTGCCTTCAGTGACTTTATAGATAGTATGGCAGGGGCTGAGATTCATGCTGATGAAGAAGAAGTCATTTTCAAGGATCCCGTTCACGGGGTTATCCATAGTTCATGGAATTCACCATTCAAGGTGAATGATAATATCCAGTCAAACGGAAATCAGCAGGCGGAAGGGGTTCTTGAACAATGGACATAATGGACATAAAGGCAAATCTGATTGACTCAAAAGTAAAGCTTGTTACGAATGCGATGAAATCATTGAAAAATGATGAGAGTTTTATAGAAGAATTCCCAATCGGGCTGATAGATATCCATTTATGGGAGTGGCCGCAAGGTGTAGGGATTTATGGACTATATAAATATTATAAGCTGACTAATGATAAAGAAACCCTCGACTTTCTATTAAACTGGTTTGATCAAAGAATTGAAGAAGGACTGCCGGAGAAAAATGTAAACACCATGTCGCCATTGCTGACGCTGATGTATTTAGCGGAAGAAACAAAAAATCCTGAATACATCAAGATATGTGATGAGTGGAGTACATGGATTATGGAAGATATGATCCGTACCGGTGACAGCGCTTTGCAGCACATGATAACCGGTGATCCCAATGACGGCCAGATACTGATTGATACATTGTTCATGACCGTGCTGTTTCTAACTAAAGCAGGTACGTATTTCAACCGTCCGGACTATATCGAAGAATCGAAAAAACAGTTCCTCATTCATATTAAATATTTATATGACAAAGAAACAGGTCTTTTCTTCCATGGCTGGGACTTTAACGAGAACCATAATTACGGTGCTGTCAGGTGGGGAAGAGGCAATGGCTGGTATACATGCGGACTGCTGGAATACTTAGAAATTGCAGAGCTGGAAAAAGGCATCAAAGATTATCTGCTGGATACCTGGCACAGCCAGGTAAAGGCATTAGCAGAACTGCAGGCGGACAGCGGTCTATGGCACACAGTCCTGGATGATCCGGAGTCTTATGAGGAAACCTCCGCAACAGCCGCTTTTGCATTTGGCATACTGAAAGGCGTACGAAAAGGCTATCTGGATGAGAAATACTTGCAGACAGGGTTAAATGCCTTAGAAGCAGTCATCCGTGAAGTAGATCATCAAGGTGTAGTGCAGAAAGTTTCATACGGAACACCAGTCGGGATGGATCGTGATTTCTATCAGAACATCCCGATCAGCCCAATGACATACGGCCAGGCGCTGACCATCTTATTGTTAATAGAATCAATGGAGTTTTCAATGAAAAGGGGGAAATATTGATGAAAAAAGTATTTAAAATGATCTCTATGTCATTACTGGCTGCCGTTCTTTTGATCAGTGTAACAGCCTGCTCTGACAGCTCAAGCTCAAATGGCTCCGGCGGGTCTAAAGACAAAAAAGTAACTCTTGATTATCTTTGGTTTACTGATGGTGTTGAAGGCGATGTTATGCGAGACATTATTAAAGACTATCAATCAGAAAATGAGAATGTTGAAATCAATTTAATTGAAGTTGCGTATGCTGATTTTAATACTAAATTAAAAACAATGATTGCAGGAGGAAAGCCGCCTGCATTGGCACGTGTGACTGATACGGGCATCTTTGCAGAACAGGCTCTGGATCTTACTGAATATGTGGGCGGTGCTGAAGAGTTTACTTCACAGTTTCTGCCTTCTATCAAGCCTTACTATGTAAAAGATGACAAAATCATCGCAACGCCAATGGATGTGACGGCAAACGGTCTGATTTACAATAAAACATTGTTTGAAAAAGCAGGTGTAGAAGTTCCGCAGTCACCAGATGATGTCTGGACTTGGGATGAATTCGCAGATGCCATTCAAGAAGTAAAAGAAAAAGGCGGAGCAAAATACGGATTATTAGTAGACTTTACTCCTCATAGATATTCAACGATGGTCTATGAATTTGGCGGAAGTATCTTTACAGAAGATCTATCTGCTCCTGCCATTAACAATGAAAACGGTGTTGCTGCTTTAGATAATTTTATTAAGCTCCATAAAGATGAGGTCATTCCTGAATCAGTTTGGCTGGGTGGAGAAAATCCTAATAACCTTTTCCGTTCAGGCACTGCTGCCGCTCACTTAGCCGGAAACTGGATGCTGAGCAACTATAAGGATATTGAAAATTTTGACTGGGGTGTAACTTACCTTCCAAAAGCAGAAATCCGTTCTTCAGTTCCAGGCGGGAAGTATATCATGGGCTTCAAAAATACTGGACTTGAAGATGAAACAGCAGAGTTTATTAAATACCTATCATCACAGGAAGTGAACGCCAAATTTAATCAGGAATCACTATTCTTAAGTGCAAGAAAAGACAATAACGAATTGGATTATGAATTTGGCAAAGAAATGTTTAAGGTCTTCTCAAATGAATTGGAAAATACACCAGAAGCTGCTGCAAATGATTGGGGCAATCAGGTAGTCATTTCAAAAGTGACAACTGATATGAGAGATGCGGTTGTAGAAGCACTCAGCGGCGGAATTTCATCTCAAGAAGCAATGGACAAAGTTGCAGAGCTATTAGAAGAGGCTATTGCTGATCAAGAATAACAGTTTTGTTATTAGTGGTGATCACCTCATAATGGGTGGTCACCACTTTTAAAAACAGAGGACAGTAGGTGATGAAGGTGAAACCAAAAATCAATGAACAATCAGCAATAAGTCCTGCTAAACGATTCTCCTTTCGAAAAGACAAATTTAATAGACAAATTGCTCCGTACCTGTTTGTCCTTCCCAACTTTCTAATCTTTTTCATATTTATTGTTGTACCGGCATTTGTAGGGCTGGTCTATTCTTTTACTGATTTTGATGGCCTGTCAGAGATGAACTTTATTGGATTGGAAAATTATAAAGAAGTGTTTGCCAGTTCCGAGTATTGGGGGATTTTCGGCAATACCTTCATTTATGCTTTTTCAGTAGTGCCGCTCATTTTTGTGAGTTCCCTCGGCATTGCAGTTTTATTGATTAAGGAAATTAAAGCCAAAGGCTTCTTTCGCGCCATTTTTTATTGGCCGACCATGTTATCAGCGATCATAGTGGGCGTTACCTGGAAATGGATTTTTGGCGACAGCTTTGGAATCTTGAATTACATGCTGGAGTCAGCGGGGCTTGAACCTGTACACTGGCTGTCAGATCCGCTTTTTGCAAAAATTTCTGTTGTCGTTGGGACTGTTTGGGCCAGAATCGGATTTTTTATGATAATTTTCATGGCTGGCCTGCAAAGTATTCCAACCTCTTATTATGAGGCTGCCCAAATAGACGGCGCCTCAAAGGCCAGAATGTTTTGGACGATCACTCTGCCGCTGTTAAAACCGACCAGTTTGCTGGTGCTGATTCTGCTGCTGATTGAGTCTTTTAAGCAATATCCGCTGGTATTGGCTTTGACAGGCGGGGGACCTGCAAAGGAAACAACCTTCCTGGTCCAGTATATTTACGAATTTGGCTTTGAAAAAGGTGAATTGGGTTACGCGAGTGCCATGTCAGTAGTTCTGTTTATTGTCATTGCCATCTTTACGATTATCCAATTCAAGTGGACGAAAGGAGGCTCAATCGATTGAAAAAGAAGCCTGGCTTGCTCCTGTATATTGCATTGACTTTGCTAGTGATTATCTTTATTTTTCCTGTCATATGGGTGATATTGTCATCGTTAAAAGATTCAAACGAATTATATAGCTGGCCTCCTAAGTTTATCCCGGACAATCCAACGATAGAAAACTTTACGCTGGCTTTTGAAAAAGGTAATTTTGGCAGATATTTTTGGAACAGTACGATTGTCACTGTGACGGCGACCTTTCTCACATTGCTGGTTAACACAATGGCTGGTTATGCCCTTGCGAAATACAGATTTAAAGGCGATACATTCCTGCTGATAGGATTTATCTCTACACTTATGATCCCGCTTGAAGTAATCATGACACCGATTTTTACTGTCATCAGTAAACTTGGCTTATATAACACGCTGTGGGGCATTATTATACCGCCGGCCGCAACACCAACAGGGGTATTTTTAATACGTCAATACCTATTAACAGTGCCGGATGATCTTCTTGAAGCTGCCAGGATAGATGGAGCAGGAGAATGGAAAATCTTTTGGAGAATCATTTTGCCTATAGCAAAGCCAATCATATCTGTTCTGGCCATCTTCTCCTTCATGTGGAGATGGGATGACTTTATATGGCCTTTGATCGTAATCAGCGACCCGACGAAATATACCATTCAGCTGGCACTGTCTAATTTCATTGGTGAATATAATGTTGACTGGGGAAGCCTGCTTGCTATGTCAGTAGTGACCATGGTTCCAGTGCTGATCGTGTTCCTGATTTTCCAGAAGCAATTTATACAGGGACTGGCAACTTCCGGCATGAAAGATTGATTTTTAAATAACCATTCAAACAGAGATGACCCTTCAGGTTTATCTCTGTTTTTAGAAAAAGGTGAAAATATGAGGTTGAAGTGGAGATATAAACTAGTAAAAGAGCAGGACAATCAGCTGATCTTTGCGTGCAATAATAAGCACATCCATTTCTTTATTCTTGAGGAAGACCTGTGCAGAGTGTTTATGAGTACAGGAGATCAGCCTGCTTTAACAGCTACCTGGACGGTTGCGCCAGAAGCAGAAGATATCCCTTTTGAAGGGAGAGACAGATTTGATCTATCTCCTTTCTCGCTGCCAGCCTATCAGCGTGAGATCGGAAATGATCAGATAATAATCGAAACCAAACTGTTAAAGGCTGTTATCCGGCTGGATGGATTTATTATTTCCTGGTATGCGAAAGAGAATGGCGAGGACGTATTAATCTCTAATGATAGAAAAACACAAAGCTATAATTATAACAACAAGCTGGGCAAAGGAGTTTACCATTATCTTGAACGGTATAAAGATGATCTATATTACGGATTAGGCGAGAAGAGCGGGACCCTCAATAAAGCAAGAAAGCGCTATAGAATGCAGGCCATTGATGCAATGGGCTATGATGCCGAATTTACAGACCCTCTTTACAAGCATATACCGTTTTATATTACTCATAACCAAAAGTCTCAATTATCATATGGTTTGTTTTACGATAATTATTCAGACTCGGTATTTGACCTGGGTGCTGAATTGGATAATTATCATGGATTATACAGGTATTATCATGCTGAAAAAGGAGATTTGGATTATTATTTCATCTATGGGCCAAATATCCGGAATGTAGTGGAAAAATACTCAAAGCTTACCGGCAAAACAGTGTTCCCGCCGAAATGGAGCCTTGGCTATTCTGGGTCCACAATGGCTTATACCGATGCGCCGGATGCGCAAAAGCAATTAAAGAAATTTGTTGATTCATGCAGTACATACGATATCCCATGTGATTCCTTTCAATTATCATCAGGATATACAACTATAGGCGAAAAGAGATATGTATTCCACTGGAATCACGGCAAGGTGCCTGATCCTCAGGGAATGATACAGTATTTTCATGATCATGGACTGCGTATTAGCGCCAATATCAAACCCTGCCTGCTTCAGGATCATTCTCATTACCGGGAGCTGGCTGATAGGGGAATGTTCATTAAAGCTGAAAATAATCAGGACCCGGATGTAGTGCAATATTGGGATGATGAAGGTTCTTATCTTGATTTTACGAACCCTGAAACCATCCTGTGGTGGAAGGAGAAGGTGAAGGAACAGCTTCTTTCCTATGGAATCGACTCTACATGGAATGATAATAATGAATACGAAATTTGGGATAAAAGTGCACAGGCATTTGGATTTGGCAATAGCATTGCGGTTGACTATATCAAACCTATTCAAACTTTACTGATGTTAAAGTCTTCTTTTGAAGCCCAAAAGGAATATGCACCAAATCTCCGTCCCTATTTAATTTCACGCTCCGGGTGCCCGGGCATGCAGCGGTATGTGCAGACATGGTCCGGCGACAATTTTACAGAATGGAAAACACTCCGTTTTAATATCAAAATGGGGCTGAGCTTAAGCTTGTCCGGTGTGTACAATGTCGGCCATGATGTCGGGGGATTTAATGGCCTTGCACCTGAACCTGAATTACTGATCAGGTGGATTCAGAATGGTATTTTCCATCCCAGATTTACCATACACTCCTGGAATGAAGACGATACAGTCAACGCACCATGGATGTACCCCGAGCATCTTTCTATCATAAGTAAATTCATGAAAGAGCGCGTCAAGTGGATTCCGTATTTCTATCATTTACTCTACAAAGCTAACCAGGAATATAAACCGATTCTGACTCCGACCTTTTATTATTTCGAAAATGACCCAAACACATTTGCTGAAAATGATGATTTTATGGTGGGGGAAAACCTTCTGGTTTGCAGTGTGGTTGAAAAAGGAGCCACAAAGCGCAGTGTGTATCTTCCGAAAGAGGAAAACGGATGGTACGATCTGAATTCTGGACAATGGCTGGAAGGCGGCCAAACCATTGAGGCAGATGCACCATTGGACGTAATCCCTTTGTTCTCCAGGGCAGGTTCAGCATTCCCTATTCGGGACGGAGAAATAACCTTCAATAATAAGCATGAAGATCAAAGGGGAATTCTCATTTACCCTATCCCTGGAGAAGGAGAAACCACCCATAAATTCTATGAAGATGATGGCCTCTCTGTGAATTATAAAAATGGGGAGTTTTCCTATGTAACAGTAAAGGTTAAAACAACAAGCGGCCTTGTGGATATAAATGTTTATATAGAAGGAAGCTATAAAGTTCCATATGATTCTATTAATGTCTACCTACCCGGAACAGAAAAAAGAGATGTGCGTATAAACGGAGAAAAGACTAATAGCAAATATCCCTTTACGGTAAAGGATATAGAAAGTGGTGTGTTATGAACGTATCTGTTTTAAAAGATTATGAGGAAATGTCCAAAGCTGCTGCCGAAAAAATAGCCGAAATTATAAATGCAAATCCTAATGCTTTGGTATGCTTTGCAGCGGGAAGCACGCCGATTGGAACATTTGAAATTCTGGCAGATTTAGCAGCGGATAAAAAAGCCGATTTTGGTTCGTGCAAATTCGTAGGGCTGGATGAATGGGTTGGTTTGGATAAGGATGATTCTGGCAGCTGCCAGGAGACATTATGGAAAACATTATTTCTCCCCCTGAAGATAAAGGAAGAAAACATCTGTTTCTTTGATGCAAAAGCAAAAGACCTGCAGCAAGAGTGCCAAAGAGTCGATCAATATATCATGGATCATGGCAATATCGACCTCATGCTCCTGGGCATAGGAGTCAACGGACACTTAGGATTCAACGAACCAGGTGTTTCATTTAACTGTCTCTCCCATGTCGTGAACCTTGATGAAAATACAAAATCCGTCGGACAAAAATACTTTGAAACCCAAAGAGAACTATCAAAAGGAATCACCCTGGGGACTCAGCATATTATGGACAGTAACACAGTGATTCTAATTGCGAATGGAGCCAATAAGGCTGAGGCAGTATATAGGATGATAAACGGTGAAGTCACAAATGAGCTCCCGGCAACCATTCTTCAGACTCATAGGGATTGTTATGTTTATTTGGAGGAGGGGGCTTTTAGAAGGTGACAGGCACCTCCCGAATAATCTTGTTTCACACATCTGTTTCACAAATGTATATCAAGTCATTTATATAGCCAGGCACAAAGAAAGGTCCTGAAAGATTCAGGGCCTTTTTTTGAGCATTAGAATTGAACCACCGGGACAGGTCCCATGGCCCAGTCTAAAAATGAGCCAAGGGACCTGTCCCCCTGGCTCATAAAGAAATATATTTTCAAAAAATAAATAATATTGAAAATAAGTTACATTTTTGATTGAATTCCATGCTCCTCCCTGTTTATACTGTAGTGGAAGCGCTGCCAATTAAAGGGGTGCGAATTTCTGAAGGGGAGGAAATCACGTTGAAGAAATCATTGAAGGTGCTAAGCGGAACGGCTCTTGCTTCAAGTCTATTAGTCTCATCATTTGGTGGAGGCGGAAAGGTGTCAGCGGAGGCGAATGTCCCTGATGACGTCATGAGTGTGAAGGATGAGTCGGGGGATTGGCTGAGGGTGAATGATGTGAATAACCGGACGAACGGGAATAAGCTAGTCCTGTTTAATGACACATTCAGCTATTATACGGAAACGGCTAAAGGCAGCACTGAGGTGGTCCTGGAGAAGACGGGGATTAATACATACCGGGTTGCCAGGGAGACGGATGGGGACAGTGCCATTCCGGAAGAAGGTCTAGTGCTTTCAACAGGGAGTTCTACGACTGCTGAAATCAAAGGGTTTTTGGAGCAGCTCGAGAAGGGTGAAACGGTCACTCTCTATGAACCTGCTGAAAAACGGACTGAAATGCAGTCTAATTCAGTGGATCCGACCCGGGAATCCAATCCGGCAGGAGCCCCTTTTGACGGTTTCCGCGGCCCTGATCAGCTGATTGTGTATACCTCTGAGTTTGGCAGCTCAACGAAAACAAATCCTTACGGCTATGAGATAACAGTTGAAGACGGCTTTGTCACGAAGCTTGGCGGCGGCAATTCAGCTATACCGGAAAATGGGTTTGTTGTCAGCGGCCATGGAGTCGCTTCAAGCTGGATTTCCGGCAATAGTATTATCGGTGCAAAAGTGACTGTGGATGAAAATGGTGTGGTGGAGATTGTGCAGGATGTGGAAAGCTTCCAGTTCCAGAGCAGGCAATCCATCACTAAAGCGGAAAGCTCGATTGAAAAAGCAAAAGCGGAATACCTGGATGTGGCGTTGAAAGAAGCGGAGGCAGCTATCAAAAAAGCAAAAACCATTCTGGCAAAAGCCGAAAAAGTCAATGCTGCTGACCCGGTTCTGGCTCTTGATCTTACCCGCCAGGCAACACAACTGGCTTATGATGCTTATTATTATTCTCTTCCTTCCCATGCCGCTGAGCAAAGGGCGATCTGGTACCGTCCTGAGGAGACGACTCTTGCTGGCGTTAACCAGGTGCTTGACCGGATGGAGGAAGCAGGCTTCAACTCTGTTTATCTGGAAACCACTTTCTGGGGCTATACCATCTATCCTAGTGAAACGATGACCGAATATGGTCTGCCGGCCCAGCATCCTAACTTCAGGAATGCCGACTATGGCCAGTATGGCAGCGATCTGCTTCAGGCTTATATCAAGGAAGGGAAGAAGCGGGGCATTTCGGTGCAGGCATGGACAGATGGGTTCATGATCGGCCACTCTTCTCTTGGATTGCCATCCCAGTTCCAGGTGCATCCGGAATGGGCAGCCATCCAGCGCTCCAATACAACAGGCGAACCAAAGCCGGATACTTCAAGCAACTATTACTGGCTGGATATTGCCCAGCCGGAGGTTCAAACCTTCATGCTGGATATTTATAAAGAAATGCAGTCCAAATACGAAATCAAGGGCTTGAATATCGACTATATGCGATATCCGCACCAGCCTTTCGAAAAAAGCTATGGGTTTAGCGGGAAGGTCCGGGAACTATATAAAGCGGAAACCGGCATTGATCCAATGGACCTGAGTCCAACAGGCACGCCTGAAGAGTGGGAAAAATGGGCCGGCTGGATTCAGCAGAGGGAGAATGATTTTGTCGATCAGCTTCATACCCAATCAAAGGAGCTCAATTCCAAATTCATGCTGACCGCTACACCGGAGCCCGGTCCTGAGGCCGTCCTGATCAGTGACTGGCAGGAAGATATTGACGGGGTCATCCCGCAGGCTTACGGACACGACTTCAACAGCATCCAATCCACTGTCCAGGCGAGCAAGAAGCTGATGCCGGAAGGGACCATGTATTATACAGGCATTTATTCCTTCTATCACCATTTGAGTGAGATGGCGAGTGTGGAGGATGTGATGTCAGCCAAGTACGGAACAGCCGGAGTGAATATGTTTGCCTTTGGCCAGGCGAGTGCGCCTTCTGTTGATGCACTGGGTAAAGGGCCGTGGCGTGAGAAGGCCGTCAATCCTGGAGAAGAGCCAATTGAAGCAGTCTATGCTGTGCTGAAGGATATGCAGCAGGAGATCAACCATCTTTATATTCCTAAAGGGGCGCTGGCTAGGAAAGAAGGCAATGACATCCGCAAGGCGCTTCAGGATATCCAGAAATCTGTCAGGAAAAATCCTGAGAAAAGTTCAAAAGCTTTCGAGGAAGCAGAGTCAAAAATTCAACATAGCATAAAATCCGGGAAGCTTGCCTCTACTGTAGGCGAACGGATGAAGGTGCAGCTGGCAGATACGAAGCAATGGGTCAGCTACTTCCTTGACCGCCAAAACTAAAGAGACTATAGGGGATGAACAGGATATGCCTGTTTCATCCCTTTTTAGAAAATTATTTTCAAAAAAATAATATTATTAAAAATAATTTACAAAAAGCATTGAAAGGAGAAAAGCGAGCATTTATAATGTGAATATGGAAGCGTTTTCTAAATTATTTTCCAAGGGGGAAAAATACAAATGAAAACTGTTAAAAAGTGGGCTGCAGGATCGATGACAGCGATGCTGGCTTTAGGATTGGCAGCATGCAGCAGCGATGATACAAGCAGCGGAACAGACAAAGAACAAGCCAAGGACGGGGAGCTTTCAGGAAAAGTCACCATGTGGACTGCTTCCTTGGCAGGGGAGCCGTTTGATACATATTTCAAGGATCTGGAGAAGGATTTCGAATCAGAGCATCCTGAAGTGGACGTTGTCATCCAGGATATCCCGCAGAATGAAATGGAACAAAAGGTGCTGACTTCCCTTACTGGAAGCGATGTGCCGGATCTCGTCAACCTGAACCCGCACTATATGTCCAATATTGCCGCACAGGGCGGGCTGCTTGACCTGACAGACGAACTCAGCGATGAAGCAAATGGCGCTTATGTGGAAGGTCCGTTTGAATCCGGAAAGTATGATGGAGGACTGTATGCACTGCCTTGGTATCTGACGACAACTGTTTCCTGGTACAATGGGGACCATTTCAGCCAGGCGGGCGTAACTGAACTTCCTTCTGACCTACAGGGACTCTATGAAACTGCCAAAAAGGTATCCGAAGCTACAGGAAAACCGGCTTACTATCCGGTGATCAACGACGGAAATACGATCATGGAAAAAATGGTTTCCTTGTCTAATGGCGAGCCGATCGTGAAAGACGGGAAAGCAAACCTGGCCGGCAACAAAAACATACTTGAGTTCTTTGACGTGACTCAGAAGATGTATAAAGAAGGAATCATCCCGCAGGAAGCGGCAGAAGGCTCTATCAAGACAGGACAGGAGCAGTATATGGCCGGGAACATCTCCATGCTCGAAGGCGGAGTGACATTCCTTGGCCCGGTTGAATCTGGTGCACCTGATGTATTCAAGGCATCGAAAGCAGGCCAGCCGCTGAATGATGCGGATGCTCCTGTAAACGTAGCTGTTATGAACTTTGCTGTACCGGCCAAAACACAGAATAAGGAAGCGGCTGTTGCTCTTGCTGAATTCGTGACCAATGCTGAGAACCAGCTTGAGTTTGCCAAAGTAGCCGGAACAGTCCTTCCATCTGCAAAGGCATCACTGGAAGACGATTATTTTGCAAACCCTGGCGATTCTCCAAAGGGCCTTGGCATGCTTGAAGCCTCCAAATCGCTTAGCCGTGCAGAAGTCCTGATCCCGCCAACTGAAAACAGTGCAGACCTTCGTGAAGCAACCAAGACGATCTTCACGAAAAACCTCCAGGGAGACATCACTCCAGAGGAAGCATTGAAGCAGCTGGAAGAAGAATGGAATAAAGCATTCGAAAAATCCGGCGAGAAAGTGACATTCTAATCTAGGCTAAGATTCTGGGAAAATAGCGAAGCGTTTAAGAAACATTCACCTTCACTATGCCAATGCTTATATGAATTTTGCAGACAAGAGACTAGCCTTTTGATAAAAAAGTGCTAGTCTCTCATGTTTCTGCCGCAGAACATGCCCGGTTATTCTATAATTGTCATAAAAAGGATTTGTTCAGCAATAGAGAGCAAGCCGCCGAGTTTCTTTTAAAGGGGAGTTCAAAATGAACAGAGAACCTGCAGTACTTCAAAACCTTGAAATCAAATCCGTACCTAAAAAGCGCAAGAAGTTCAAGCTGCCGCTGACTCCATGGCTGTTCCTGCTTCCGTCGATCGTGATTCTGGGCACCTTTCTTGCCTACCCGATCATTGAAGCTTTCAAATGGAGCTTCCTGGACTATAAAATCATTGCGGGTACAGGTGAATTTGTTGGATTGGCCAATTTTAAAGAGATATTCACAGACAGTGATTTCTGGAACGCCTTCGTCAATACGCTAGTCTTTTTGGTGATTGTGCTTCCGCTGAATGTCTTTTTACCAATGATTTTAGCAGTCCTTGTGAACCAGAAGATCAGGGCCGCCGGTGTTTTTAGGGTTTTATATTATCTGCCGGTCATTACCCCGATGGTTGTTGCCGCTTTGATGTGGAAAATGCTGTATTCGCAGAATGGCGTGATTGCCGAGCTGTTGGCCAAAATCGGCCTGTTCGACTCACCGACCAATCTGCTTGTCCAATCCTCGACAGCCCTTACAGCTGTTGCCGCCATCACAATCTGGAAAGGCCTCGGCTATTATATGATCATCTATCTGGCCGGGCTGCAGTCGATTCCAAAGGATGTGTATGAATCGGCGAGTATTGACGGCGCCTCTGTCTGGCAGCAGTTCACCAGGATTACCGTGCCGATGCTGACTCCTTCCATCACACTCGTATCGGTCATGACGATCATCGCCGGCATGAAAGTGTTTGAAGAGATCGCGCTGACTACCGGGGGCGGGCCTGCCGGTGCAACCACGACCCTGGTCATGTATATCTATGCCAAGTTCAACAGTCTGGACGTCAGCATTGCATCTGCCGCCGGACTGGTCCTGCTCGTGATGGCCATTGGGGCATCGCTTCTCCAGATGAAGCTGACCAGCAAGCGGGAAGATGATTTGAGAGCTTAATAAAGGGGGAACGCAGAATGAATTCAAACCAATTTAGAAAAAAAGCTGTCGCCTATATAACGATGGTCCTCATCACAATCGTGACCGTCGGGCCGTTCCTCATCACCTTATTCATTGCAGCAAAATCACCGGGTGAGGGCATCTATGGCTCCTTCCTGCCCGAAAATCCAACCTTTGAAAATTTTATTGCCGCCTTTGATAAAGCCAATTTCGGTACCTATTTTTTAAACACCGTGATTGTGACAGGGCTTGCGATTCCCTTTAATCTTCTCTTCTGCAGCCTGGCAGCCTATCCGCTCGCCCGGATGGATTTCAGGGGAAGAAGTGTGGTGCTCGCGCTGATTATTTCGACCATGATGGTGCCCTTCCAGCTTTATATGGCGCCTTTATTCCAGCTGGCTGGAGAGCTTGGCCTCCGCAATACCCATGTAGGGCTTATTGTCCTGCAGGTATCAACCGCTTTTGGCATCTTCCTGATGAGGCAGGCATATTTGCGCATCCCGAAGGATCTGGAAGAATCCGCCTACCTGGACGGAGCCAACCGGTTCAAGGTGTGGTACCTGGTCGTCCTGCCGCTCGTCAAACCGACCCTTGTCACCCTGGCGATTTTCACTTTTATGGGAACATGGGGAGATTATTTATGGCCGCTTCTCAATTCTACGGACAGCACGATGTACACCTTATCGATCGGGCTTGCACAGCTGTCGCAGAATTTCGACGGCGCCAACCTGAAGCTGATCAGCGCGGCCTCCATCCTGACCACGATCCCGACGCTGCTGATTTTTATCTGGCTGCAAAAGTATTTCATTTCAGGCGCAACGGACGGAGCAGTCAAAGGCTGATCCAGCACGGATCCACAAGGAGGCTTTTAGCAGATGGAAACTGTATCTTTTTATGGCAGGGAGCTGCCGGTCATTTATGAGATTGACTGCGCCGTTATCGGCGGGGGAACCGGGGGAGCCGCTGCGGCCTTGTCGGCTCTTGAGGAAGGCCTGTCCACACTGATTGTGGAAAAAACGATTTCTCTTGGCGGCACCCAAACCAATTCCCTTGTTTCTCCCATGATGCCAACCTACGTAAAAGCACAGAAAATCAACAGCCTGATCATCAGCAGGCTTCATCAGGAAAATATCAGGACAAATGATGGAACTACCACCTGCAGCTGGTTCAATGTAGAGGCGCTAAGCTTTGTCCTTGAGCAGCTCATCACCGAGCGAGGCGGCGAGATTCTTTATGACAGCAGCTATGTGGACTGCATGAAGGAAGAAAAACGAATCACTTTTGTGGTTCTCAATACATCAAGCGGGCTGGCCGCAGTCAAAGCAAAGACGTTTATTGATGCAACAGCCGATGCCGTTCTTTCCCGCTCGGCGGGCGTGCCTGCCTATTCCGGGAACAAAAATGGCGAGAACCAGCAGATTTCCTTCCGGTTTGAAATGGGGGGAATTGATGTGGCAGCTCTCAGGAAATATGTCCTTTCCCAGGGAGAAGCGTTCTGCAAGATCGAGGACCCTGACTTTTTTGAAATCGCCATGGTGCCTGGCAAGGGACATAAGCTGGAGCCTCTTTTCCGGGAAGGCCTTGAAAATGGGGACTTACAGGAGGAAGACCTCCGCTATTTTCAGGCTTTCACCCAGCCGGGGAAGCCGACAGCAATGTCTTTTAACTGTCCGCATGTCCCGGGCATCCATCAGACGACCGATCCGGTGCTGAGATCAAAAGCGGTGACCAAAGGCAGGGAAATGATCAGGAGGCTTGTGAAATTTTTACCAAAGTATATGCCGGGCTTTGAGCATGCCTTCCTGCTGAAAGAAGCCACCCAGCTTGGCATCAGGGAATCTTGGCGGATTGCCGGCCAATATACGATGACAGAAAAGGATTATGTGAACCGGGCCCGTTTCGAGGACGGAATTGCCCGCGGAGACTGGTATATTGATGTGCATAGTGTCACAACTGAAAATATTGAGGAAGCAAAGCTTTCAAAGGGAGAGTATTATGAAATTCCCTACCGTTCGCTGATCACCTTTGAGGTGGATAATCTGATTGCGGTCGGCCGCCATATTTCCAGTACGTTTCTGATGCAGGCTTCTCTAAGGATCCAGCCGACCGTGAGGGATATGGGCCAGGCCGCCGGGCTCGCCTGTGCCGTTTCCATCCGGGAAAAGACGGACCTGAACAAGCTTGATGGCAGCATCCTGAAAAAGAAGCTGGAGGGACAGTGAATGGAAAATGTCAGAGAAGTACATATTTTGAATCACACCCACTGGGACCGGGAATGGTATGAAACATTTGAAGAGTTCCGCTACAAGCTCAGGAACGGATTGCGCTATATCCAATCCCTGCTTGAGGAAGGGAAAATCGAAAACTTTTTCCTCGACGGCCAGACGATTGTCCTGGACGATTATCGTGAAGTAGTCGGGGAAGAAGAATATCAAAAGCTTCTTTCTTATATAAAGGATGGAAAAATTGAAGCAGGCCCATGGTATTTGCTGGCGGACGAATTCCTCGTTTCCGGAGAGTCCATGATTAAGAACCTGGAGATCGGGACGAAGATGGCAAAGGCTGCCGGCTCATCCTGCGATATCGGCTATCTGCCTGATACCTTCGGGCATATCAGCCAGATGCCGCAGATTCTCAAGCAGTCAGGCATTGGCACGGCACTTATTTTCCGCGGAGCTGTTTCAGACCATTTCGAAAATACATGGGAAGGGCCGGACAGCAGCAAGGTGTTCACCTTTGTCCTCCCGTTGTTTGAAGGATACTACCAAACCTTCCTTAAGCATGATGTCTACGCGGAAGAAACAAAAGCCTATCTGGAAGGCAGCTCGCTCTACCTCACCTTTGGCAAAGCGCTGGTGATGAACGGAGCGGACCATACATTTACGGCTCCTGATTTACAGGAGCGGATTAAGGGACTTGAAGAGCAGAATCCCGGGATCAAGTTCAAGCAGTCCTTGATGTCTGAATTTATAGAGTCCTATAAAGGAGAAGAGCCCGTGGGGGAGATCTATGGCGAGCAGCGTGATCCTTCCAAAATCTTTATTTTACCGGGCGTCCTGTCAACCAGGACTTATTTGAAGAACCAGAACCAGATGTGCGAGGACCAGGCCATCGGGGTGATGGAAGCGCTGAACGTCTGGACGAACGCCAGCAGCCGGTCAGAACATTTTATGGAATATGTGTGGAAGCTGATTCTGCAGAACCAGCCTCATGACAGCATTTGCGGCTGCAGTGTAGATGAGGTCCATGATGAAATGGAGACAAGGTCCAAAAAGGTGCTGGGCGCGATCCGCCAGTTCTCGCGGGACACCTTGAACGGCTTGTACCCTTTTGAGTTTTTGGACAGCAAGAAAGAGAATCCCTATCTCTATCTAATCAACAGCACACCCATTGCCGATATATATCCAGTCAGGGCAGCGGTCAGAGTGCCCGCTCAGCTGGACCGTGGATCCATCGAGCTCTATCAAGATGATGCTGCAATTGCTTTTGACATCATAAGCAGGGAGCAGCGTGAGGAGTTTCTGCACGACATCCTGGCAGAGCCGAATTATGGAGAATATGTCGTTTACGAGGTTGCTTTTGAGATGCCTTTTGATGGGGCTGAGATTAAGAGAGTGAAGATCGGGCTTGTGGAAAAAGAAGCTCGTGCAGTTCAGGCGGCTGAAGCAGAAAGCATTAGGAACGACTATTATAAAGTGGAATGGGACCGGCACGGTCTGATCATCACAGACCTGGAAACAGGCACGGTCCACCATGATCAGCACCAGTTCCTGTCATCCCTGGATGCGGGAGATACCTATAATTACTCTCCGCCAGTGAATGATGTGGAAAGCAGAGCGGTTCTTGCCCGGGTCAGGGAAATCACCAAGGGAGATACCTTCCAGTCTGCTGTCCTTGAGTACGAATTGACGCTGCCTGCTTCCCTGAATGATAGCAGGACAGGGGCGGGTGCGGATACGGTCATGAACATGATGACCACCATTATCACACTTAATAAAGGCAGAAGAACGATTAGTTTTAAAACAACAGTCGAAAACAAGGCAAGAGACCAGAAGCTGCGTGTCGGCTTTGCGTCAGGCAGAGCGGATTACAGCTATGGAGACACAGCCTTTGATCTTATAAAAAGAGAAACGCTTCGCGAGAAAAACTTTGATATGCCCAAAAATAAGGAAGCCGTGATGAATCAGTATCCCACGTATTCTTCCGCCATGGCGAACGAGCATCAGCTGGTGCACCGGGGCCTGCAGGAATATGAGGTGGATGAGTTCGAAGGAAATGATAGGATTTTCCTTACCATGATCCGGAGTGTCGGCTGGCTTTCAAGGCGCGACCTCAGGACACGCGGAAACGGAGCGGGACCGGGGTTCGAAACGCCAGGTGCGCAATGCATCGGGACTTATGAGTTTGAGTACGCTCTTGTCCTCGGCAGGGAGCATCACTCCCTGAACCATGCCAAAGTGATGCGTCAGCCCGTGCTCGTTCAGCAGTCATGTGAAGAGAAAGAGGAACAGAAACTTTTTAAGCTCTCTTCCAATATGATTGCATTCTCATCGTTTATGGTAAAAGAAGAAGATTCATTCGATATCAGGCTTTTTAATCCTTCTGATGAAGAAGCCAGTACAGCACTTATTTTTGGCTTTCTGCCAACGGAAGTGTCAGAGGTTGATTTTACAGGGGAAACGGTCACTGAATTCACAGCGGAACGCGAATTGACTCTCTCCTTGCAGCCGAAGCAAATCAAGACCATTCGCATAAAAAGAAAGGCCCATCCGCAAGGCCTCCTACTCCATCCCATGAAATAGAAGGTGATCGATATGAGAAAGTTTATTGCATTTGATATAGGCGGGACCTTGCTCAAATACGGCGTATTAGCCGAGGATGGAACCTTCATGGAAAAGTTCGAATCCCCGACTGAGGCATTTTTGGGCGGAACCGCCATCATAGAAAAAGTGAAGGCATTCGGAAAGAAGCTGATGGCTCAGCATGATATCAGCGGGATCTGCATCAGCTCTGCCGGGCAGGTTGATTCCAAAAAAGGTGAGATCCTTTATGCTTCAGACCTGATTCCTGAGTATACGGGAATGAAAGTGAAGCAGGAGCTCGAAAGCTGGTTCGGCCTGCCGGTCGAGGTTGAAAATGACGTTAACTGTGCCGGCCTTGCCGAATCCTGGATCGGTACAGGCAAGGATGCCAAAAGCCTTTTCTGCCTGACGGTCGGAACCGGCATCGGGGGAAGCTATATTCTCGATAACAAGCTGCACACGGGCCACAGCTTCAGCGGCGGGGAAATCGGCTATATCCCTATTGAGGGAGACCAGTTTCAGGAGCTCGCCTCAACGAGGACGCTGATTCGAAATGTCGCAAAGCGAACTGGCATGGAGGAAAGTGAACTCGATGGCAAGCTGATTTTTGAAAAAGCCCAGGCTGGGGATGAGGTGTGCAAAGAGGAAATCGAGCGGCTGGCCTATTATCTTTCTAAAGGGATTGCCACGATCGCCTATATGATGAATCCAGAGATGATCATCATAGGCGGGGGAATCACCGTTCAGAAGGACTATCTGTATCCGATTATCAAGAAGCATCTGAAAAAGGATATTATCGAGCCGATCCTCAGCCAGACGAAAATCGAGATTGCCCGGAACCTTAACGATGCCGGGATGATCGGTGCCCTGCGCCATTTCCTGCTGCAGGAAACCCTGCAGCCTTTGAAAAGCATCACTACGATGATTGAATCAAATAAGCATAAGCTCACCAAACGGGAAGAGCTGATTGCCAAATATATTATTTCAAATGTAGAATCGGTCCCGAACAAGACGATTTCCGAGCTGTCGAAGCAGATCAATGTGTCAGAAGCGACCATTACCCGCTTCTGCCAGAAGCTGGAGTTTGGCTCTTATAATAAACTTCGCCTGATGGCCAAGGAAGCCTCTGTCAGCACAAGGCTGCATGAGCAATCTGATATGCCGGGCCTTACGGAAGTAAAAGAAACCTACTCCAGCATGCTGAAAAAGTTTGATGCGCTTCACATCACGAATGATATGGAACAACTAAACAAACTCGTCGCAGGCTCAGAGCAGGTCTATCTCTATGGAATCAATGAAATGTCCCATGTTGCCGAGCAGCTTAAGTTTAAGCTGTTAAAGCTCGGAATCCGAGCCGATGCTTTTCTGACGCCTTACCAAATGGAGATGAGTGTCCAAACCCTCACAAGGAAAACAGCTGTTGTTGGACTGAACACGACCGGCTATGCCCAAGAGGTCATCGGCATACTGGAGACGGCCAAAAAAGCCGGCTGCAAAACGATCGGGATTACAAGCCAGCAGGACTCTCCCCTGGCTCATGCCTCAGACTTGCGCCTGCTGATTCCATCTGCAGGGGACATTGCCGGTGACAGCAGCTCGATCGAAGAGGTCTCGGCCCTTTATCTGGTTGACATCATCTTGAAGGAGCTTCAGGCCGGCATAAAGCAGAAGGAACGGAAGGAAATCATTTAATCTAAACCTGAGCAGGAGGGGTAACGGCCATGAGGACGGTTCCTGCTCCTGTTTTTTTGGAGAGGAGTGGGGAGATGAACCTTTTTAATATGCCCCTTGAGGAGCTGCAGCATTACAAGCCTGCCCAGACCAGGCAGGATAATTTTGAGTCATTTTGGAAAAAGCGGATTGAGGAGAACAGTCAATATCCGCTGAATATAGAAGTAATGGAGCGGGTTTATCCGGTTCCGGGAATGAGAGTATATGATATTTATTTTGACGGGTTCCGGAACTCCCGCATCCATGGGGTGTATGTTGCACCGGAATCAACGGAAACGGACACTCCAGCGGCAGTGATTTTTCACGGCTATAACTGGAACACGCTGCAGCCGCATTACAGCTTCAAGCACGTGATTCAGGGGATTCCTGTACTGATGGTGGAGGTGCGGGGACAAAATGTCCTGTCTCCAGATAGAAATCATTATGGGAATGGAGGTCCGGGAGGCTGGATGACACTCGGCCTGATGGATCCCGATCAATATTATTACAGCCTGGTATATATGGACTGCTTCCGCAGCATTGATGCTGTCAGGGAACTGTCGAGGAAGAGAAGTGTGTTTGTGGAAGGCGGAAGCCAGGGAGGTGCACTGGCGATTGCCGCAGCCGCCCTGCAGGATGACATCCTGCTTGCACTCGCCGACATCCCTTTTCTCACCCATTTCAAGCGTTCCGTGGAGCTTTCCTCGGAAGGACCGTATCAGGAGATTTCCCACTACTTCAAAGTTCATGATCCTCTTCATCAAACGGAAGAGCAGGTATATCAGACGCTCAGTTATGTGGACTGCATGAACATGGCCAGCATGATTGAATGTCCAGTCCTTCTTTCAGCCGGTCTGGAAGACATCGTTTGTCCCCCATCCGGTGCATTTGCCCTGTTCAACCATCTCGGCGGGCCAAAAGAAATACGGGCCTATCCGGAATACGCCCATGAAGTCCCGGCTGTCCATGAAGAGGAAAAGCTGAAGTTTATGTCTTCAAGGCTAAAAAAATAGAGAAAAGAGGTGCCGGCCATGAAAATCGTCTATCTTCCGATTGATGAACGCCCCTGCAATATCGGCTTTGTCGAGATGATTGCCAAGTCATCAAAAGAGATCGAATTAGCAGCACCGGAAATGGACCTGCTGGGCAGAAAACGGCAGCCTGCTGATACAGAGGCATTATGGACTTGGCTTCAGGAAGCAGTAAAGGATGCCGATGCCCTCATTTTAAGCATCGATATGCTCGTATATGGTGGCCTGCTTCCTTCAAGGCTTCATTTTTTAAAGGAAAAAGCTGCTGATGTGTGGATGGAAAGGCTGCGGTCTTTGAAAGCGGACCATCCCGCACTCCCGATCTTTGCCTCCAATCTGATCATGAGGACCCCCAAATACAGCTCCGGAGATGAAGAGCCGGACTATTATGAGCACTGGGGCCGCGAAATTTTCCTTCGTGCCTGGCTGTTGGATAAGCAGGACAGGGAGATGCTCACAGATGATGAAAAACAGCAGCTCGAGGAAATCAGCAGGAAGCTGCCCGGAGAATACATACAAGATTATGAAAAACGCCGCCGCTTCAACTTATCTATGAATCTTAAAATGATCGAGCTTGTCTCAGAAGGTGTCATTGACTTTCTCTCCATTCCGCAGGATGACAGCGCGGAATACGGCTATACCGCGCTGGATCAGAAGGCTGTTGTTGCCAGGCGGGAGGAGCTCCGCCTTTATAAGAAAGTCCAGATGTATCCGGGCGCAGATGAAGTGGGAGCTACACTGCTTGCGAGAATTTACAGCGAGCTGAAAGGGCAAAAGCTCCAAATCTATCCTTTCTGGAGCAGCACGCTTGGCCCGCAGCTGATTCCTCTGTATGAGGACCGTCCTTTTGCCGAGAGCTTGAAGGCCCATGTGATAGCGGCAGGCTGCCAGCTGACAGAGCAGCCGGAGGAAGCAGACCTGATCCTGGCCATCAATACCCCGGGACGGGTGATGCAGGAGTCATGGGAACAGGACAAAAAAGATATCACCTACACAAGCTTCCGGAATATGCTCACGTTTGTGGATAGAATTAAGAGGTTTATAGAGGATGGAAAAAAAGTCATCATTGCAGATTCCGCTTATGCAAATGGCGGGGACCGCGAGCTGATTGTCCTGCTTGATGAAGAAGAAGTGCTGGATAAGCTTCTTTCCTATAAAGGCTGGAACACGAACTGCAATACACTTGGTACAACGATCTGCCAGGGAGTCATAGGACTTGATGGAGATCCCGAAACGATCAGGGAGAATATCATCTATCATCTGCTTGATGATTATTTCTACCAGGCAGAGGTCCGGATGGAAATGGTATCGGATTTCCTTCCACAGCAGGACCTGGACTATTTTAACTTAAAAGAATCAGCCCGCCATGTGAACGCAGAGCGCGACCGGAGAATGACCGGCCGCTTCAAAAAGCTGATCCTGCATAGCTTCAAAGACAAAGAGCTTGCAAAGGTCACAACCTTTGCGCCATGGAACCGGATGTTCGAATGCGGACTATCTTTTACAAGGAGTGAGAAAAATGCTGGAGGTAATTAAAGGAGGACTGGTCGTCTCGTGTCAGGCACTGGAGGATGAACCGCTGCATGGGCCGGAAATCATGAAGCGCATGGCCGATGCTGCCAAAAGAGGCGGAGCATTGGGCATCCGTGCGAATGGAGTAGCGGATATTAAAGCAATTAAGGAATATGTAGATTTGCCTATCATCGGGATCATCAAGCGGGAGTACGAGGGATCTGGAGTCTATATCACTCCCACTTTAAAGGAAGTCGAAGAGCTCGTCCAAGCGGGTGTCGACCTCATCGCTGTGGATGCCACCAGCCGGCTGCGCCCGGGGGGACTAGAGCTCACTGCATTCATGCAGGAAGCAAAAGCCCGCTTCCCTGAACAAAAATGGATGGCAGACTGCGCCACCGTTGAAGACTGTATCCGCGCAGAAGAACTCGGCTTTGACTGCGTCGGAACCACCATGCACGGATACACAGAAGAAACAGCAGGAAAAAAGCTGTACCACAATGACTTTCAATTTCTAAGAGACGTTGCTGAAGCCGTTAACGTGCCGGTGATTGCTGAGGGGAATATCCTTACACCGGAAATGGCAGGGGAAGTACTGCGATATGGAGCGCACTCCGTTGTGGTGGGGGGAGCGATTACGAGGCCGCAGCAGATTACGGAGCGGTTTGTTGTGGGGATGGCGGAAAAGCGGTAGTAGCGGTAGTAGTGGTGACAGGTACCTCCCGAAAAATCTTGTTCCACATTAATAGTTTCACAGAGAGTGAAGTGAAATATGCTTTACTCTTTTTTTCTTGATGGTATCTGGCACCACTTGATTATAGGAAACTGGGTTGGGAATTAGATGAGACGATAAAAAAATTAAATCAATATTTAATTAGTAGAAAAAGATCTGACAGAATTTCGTCAGATCTTTTTATATCTTTTTCTGTAGGATGATCAATATTTTTTCAAAAAAATATTAATATATTGTAATAATTAAATCTCATTATAATAGCTTCAGACTTTTTGCTATAAAAGGAAAGCATAATCAAGAATCTAAGCTAAATGAAGCAGAATGTTTTATCCGAAAAATAAAACTATTTACATTGTTTTGAAAATTAAAAAAATTAATTGACTAAATTCTGCTTGATATGTATTGTTTAGATTGTAGGGTAACGGTTTCCAAAAACGGTTTCCAAAAACGATTTCCAAAATCGTTCAGCCCCATTCTTCCTTCCGTTTATATGCCTTCTAAAGAACTTTCAACTCTGCCAGTAAGCTAATAAATGCGCAAGCATTTATTAAAAAAGTAAATTTTTAAAGCGCTTTCTTTTAAGGAGGTGAATTCTCTTTCGAACAAAGTAACACGTTGCTAAAGAAAATGGCAGCTTTAAAAATATTAAAACAAAGGGAGAGAACTAAATGTCAACAGATCAAACAGTAAGAAATGAAAAAACAATTGATCGTGCAGAAATCCTGGAGCTGTATAAAGATTTACGAGTCTGTGATGTTCGTGATGGATTAGATTGGGTAGGGATGCAAGGTTATGGAACGGTGAATCATAAATTCAAACCATTATTCCGTACAAGAGCTGTTGGAATTGCCCGCACTGCCCGCTATTTACCTTTTGAAGGTCCAAATCCAAGAGTTACTGGAGAGGAATATTCAAAATGGGTTGGCTGGTACTACAATGAAGTGGGTAATTACCCTTGGAAGGAAGATATTGAGGAAGGCGACTTTGTTGTCCTGGATATGAGTGGTGTTGATGTAGGCCTTCTTGGTTCTGATAATACTCTGGACTTTAAAGCAAGAGGTGTAGAAGGTTATCTCTTGAACGGGGGAGGAATAAGGGATACAGATGAATGTATTCTGCAAGGGATTCCGGTTTGGTCTGAATTTACTTCACAAGGCATGAATCAAACACGCATCCGCTTTGATTCAAAGGATATTCCGGTAGCTATCGGCGGAGTTGCAATTTACCCGGGGGATGTAATAGTTGCAGATGGTGATGGTATTGTGGCGGTTCCTCAAAAGTTAGCTAAAGAAGTTGCGAAATATGCTCATCAGGAGCTATCGAATGATAAAAAGAGCAGAGGGAAGCATTATAAAAACCTTGGCTGGGAACTAGATGAAACAGTTTCAGATGAAGGTTAATCAGTAATCTTTATCAGGCATTATATAAAAAGGGCCGATTAAAAAAGTGGTATGAAAACAACTTTTTTAAATCGGCTTCAAAACTATACTATACAAATATCATAAAGTGTTTTTATAAAAAAAACAACAGAGGTACATCCTTTAATATTTGAAAATTCAATCTTCTGAGAGGGGAATGAAAAGTGAAAAATAAACGTGTTGGATTTATTGGGCTTGGAGCAATGGGTCTTCCAATGGCTAAAAATCTTCAAAAAAATGGTTATGATCTCCATATAACTGCACATAACAATCGTAAGCCTGTAGAAGAATTAACTTCTATGGGGGCAGTTGAACATTCTTCCGCTGCTGATGTTGTATCGAATTCTGAAGTTATAATCAGTATTTTGCCTGCGGATAAGGAAATGGAAAGTGTTTTATTATCAGAAGAGGTCCTTAATGTGCTTACTCCCGGTCAGTTTTTGATTGAAATGACATCAGGATCTCCGGAAATGATGAAAAAGGTCCACGCTGCTTATCAGCAAAAAGGAATACCTGTTTTGGATGGTCCAGTAAGCGGCGGTACAGCCGGTGCAGAAAATGGCACATTAACAGTCATGGCTGGCGGGGATGCTGACGTTCTTGAAAGATTAAGGCCGATACTAGAATCAATGGCTACAAATATTTATTTGGTTGGTTCAGTGGGAGACGGAAAAGCGATTAAGGCAATAAATCAAATGTTAGCAGGCATTCACATGGCTGCCGCCGCAGAGGCTGTTGCGCTGGCAGAGAAGCTTGAAATTGATATGGATAAGCTTAAGGCGGTTGTTGGCAGCAGTTCAGGAAATTCATGGATGCTGGAAAATAAAATGGATGGTCTTATAAGAAGAGATTTCACGCCGGGCTTTAAGCTGAATCTTATGAAAAAAGATATCCAAATTGCTGTAAATGAAGGGAACGGCAAGCAGCTCCCGCTCGCAAACTATGTACTTGATCTATTTAAACAATCCGAAAAAGACGCTGGTGAAAAAGATTTCTCAGCAGTTGGCAGATCCTCGCTTTCATCCTGAAGAGGATATTTTAATCTGAAGGAGATATAGGATGCATATTGCAATTGGAAGCGATCATTGTGGTTTTGAAATGAAAATAGCATTATTGCCTTTTTTTAAAACCATTGGTTGTGATGTTGTGGATTATGGCTGTTATTCCGGCGAAACAGTGGATTTTCCGGACATTTCAAGTGAGATCTGTGATGCTGTCCGTTCTGGAAAATCAGAAAGAGGTATCTTATTTTGTGGTACAGGGGTGGGGGCAGCAATAGCATCTAATAAGATAAATGGTATACGGGCCGCGGTTTGCCATGATATTCATTCAGCCCACCAGTCTGTTGAACATGACAATGTAAATGTCATGTGCATAGGAGCACAAATCATCGGCCCGTGGCTTGCTGAGGATTTGATAAAGTCTTTTGTGAATGCTATTTTCAGCCCGGAAGAACATTTATTGCGAAGAGTAGAGAAACTGGAACAACTTGAGCTGAGATCCAGCCGTGAATTCAATGCAGATTAAGTAGAGCAAGATTCATTGAATCATAAAAATTTAATAATAGCCTGCAAATATAACATGATCAACATTCGGGGCAACCCAATTACTAATGGGGGAATGAAAATGGTTAAAATGAAAGCGTTATTATTTTTGGTTGTATCTGCTTTTCTGATTTTATCCGCCTGTTCAGGCGGAGAAAAATCATCATCAGACGGCAGTAATTCTGGTGAAAAGGTAGAAATCCGCTTCTCTTGGTGGGGAGATACAAAGCGCAATGAAATCTATAATTCAATCGTAGACAGATTTGAGAAAGAAAATCCTAATATTACAGTTAAACGTGAATTCGGCGGCTGGAATGATTATTGGGATCGATTAGCTACTCAAGTTGCCGGCGGAAATGCACCGGATGTTGTAAGCATGCACCAATTCTATGTTTCTGATTATGCCCGAAGAAATGCACTGCTAAACTTAAAGGACCAAGTGGATACTGGAAAGATAAATTTAGAGAACTTCCCTCAGACTACTATTGATAGCGGCAAAGTCGGAGAGGATTTGTTTATGGTAGCCAAGGGTGTCACTATGCCAGGCTGGGCTTATAATACTGCTTTATTTGACAAACTGGGAATTGATTATCCAGACGCAAATTGGACGTATGATGATTTCGTTGATAAAGTGGCAGAAATCCATGAAGCATCAAACGGAGAGATCTGGGGAGCTGCTAATATGAGCGGAGGCCAGCTTCAGCCAGTATTCCGGTATTTCCTGCGTCAAAGCGGAAAAGATCTATTTAACGATGAAGGCAAAATCGCTTTCGGTAAAGAGGAAGTTGTTGAATGGTGGTCAATGTGGGATAAGCTGAGAAAAGAAAATTTGATTCCCGATGCTGAAACAATGACTGAATATGAAAGTGCCCCACTTGAGCAAAACCTATTTGTCTCAGGTAAAACAGGCTTACAGCAGATTCCTGCTAACCAAATTCACCTTTATCAGGAGCAATTTGATGAAGGTGAAATTAGGATAGTAAGAATGCCGCAAAAAGCTGGCGGTGAATCAGGAGAATATATCGAAGGTGCCTACCTGAGCATCACAGAGAAATCAAAACATCCTGATGAAGCGGCAAAGTTTATTGATTTCTTTGTAAATGAAGAAAAAGCCTTGGAGCTATTTAAAGTAGAGCAAGGTGCTCCAGGTTCGACAGAAATGCAGGATTTCGTAAAACCATTATTAGAACCGGCACAGCAAAGAGCGGTTGACTATATTCAGGAGACTGTCAAGTATGCAAGACCTGCAGCATATGCTCCTCTTGGTGTAAATGAGGTTGAACAGGCATTTGCAGATAATGCCAGTGCCATTAGCTTCGGGGAAAAAACAGTTGAACAGGCAGCAGAGGATTTTATTGAATTAGCTGAAAGTATCTTGAAATAAACCTAGAAAAAAGTGAGCGGGCTGCCTGGATTGATAGATCTATTAGAAGATCAAAGAATAGGGCGCCCCTCATTCATGAAGGAGGGGGTTTGTATGCAATCGCTGAAACGCAGCTGGCAGAAGAATTGGGTAGGATATTTTTTTTTAACACCTTGGCTGATTGGGTTAATAGGATTAAGTGTTATACCAATGGCTGCATCACTATATTTTTCATTTACTAGTTATGATATGTTCACAGCGCCCGAATGGATTGGTTTATCGAATTACATCGAAATGTTTAATGATGCTAAGTGGCTAAAAAGTGTGAAGGTAACATTGATCTATGTATTTTTAGGGGTTCCATTACAATTAGGGTTTGCATTAGGTGTTGCAGTACTATTGAATCGTGGTTTAAAAGGACTGCAGGTTTACCGGGCGATTTATTATGTGCCATCATTATTTGGCGGCAGTGTTGCTATTGCTTTGCTATGGAGGCAGTTATTCGGCGGCGAAGGATTAATAAATAAGGTTTTAGCACTGGTTGGCATTGAGGGGCAGAACTGGATATCTTCTCCTGATACAGCACTTTACACGCTGATTATTTTGACTATTTGGCAATTCGGAGCACCGATGGTTATATTTTTGGCAGGATTAAAGCAAGTGCCTGTTGAACTATACGAATCTTCTCTCATTGATGGTGCCGGGCCAGTAAAACAGTTCTTTAGTATTACACTCCCATTAATCACACCAATCATCTTCTTTAATCTTGTTATGCAAATAATTAGTGCGTTCCAGGCGTTTACTCCTGCTTATATCGTAAGTGGAGGCAAGGGCGGGCCGCTTGATTCAACATTATTCTACACACTGTATCTATATCAGAAGGGCTTTACTCAATTTCAGATGGGCTATGCATCTGCAATGGCATGGTTTTTGTTAGCCTGTATTTCAGTTGTGACAGCAATTGTATTTATTTCATCTAAAAAATGGGTGTATTACCAAGAATAGAGGTGAATGGGATGGAGACGAGCAGAGCAGCTGAATCGATTCAGAGTGCCGCAGAATTTAACCAAATTAGCAAAAAGAAGTTTCAGCCAAAGAAACTGCTATTGCATGTCATTATAATAGCAATTGGCTTAGTCATGTTATACCCTCTTTTGTGGATGGTCAGCAGTTCGTTTAAAGAACCAACAGAAATTTTTAAAGGAGTTTCTTTTTTACCTACAAACTTTAATTTCGATAACTATATAGAAGGATGGACGGGATTATCAGGGGTTTCTTTTGGAAGATTCTTTTTAAACACTTTTATCTTAGTTATCTTTTGTACGATTGGTACAGTGTTTTCTTGTTCAATGGCTGCATACGCCTTCGCAAGACTTGATTTCAAGTTTAAAAAGGTTCTATTCGGAGTAATGCTGGTTACCATGATGCTTCCATTTCATGTTACAGTAATCCCCCAATATATCATGTTCAACAAGCTGGAATGGATCAACACCTATATCCCGTTAATTTTACCTAAGTTCTTAGCTGTTGACGGATTCTTTATTTTCCTGATGGTTCAATTTATCCGCTCTATTCCAAAGGAGTTGGATGAAGCTGCAAAAATGGATGGCTGTGGCCCGATTCGAATGTTTTACACTTTGATCATGCCTCTTGCATTACCTGCAGTTATAACAACAGTTATCTTTACGTTCATATGGACATGGAATGATTTCTTTAGTCAGCTTCTCTATTTAAGTGATATTAAATTATACACTGTTGCATTAGGACTGAGAATGTTCTTGGATGCAATGGGCCAAAATTCATGGGGGGCATTGTTTGCAATGTCAACACTATCTCTTATTCCGCTGTTTATTATCTTCATTTTCTTCCAAAAGTATTTGATTGAAGGAATAACAGCTGGCGGAGTGAAAGGATAAGATCATTACTAACGTATGAATTATAAATACGTGTATTAATACTTAAAAATGTATTTCTGATCAGCGGAAATGAGGTAAATACCATGAAGGTTACAATTTCAGATGTAGCAAAAAAAGCTAGTGTTTCCAAATCAACAGTTTCCAGAATTATTAATGGCAATCACGAACAAAACACACAAGAGACAGTGAATAAAGTATTGAAGGTAATAGAAGAACTTGATTATAAACCCAATGCACTTGCAAGAAGCTTAAAGTCTACTAAAACAAATGTCATAGGCATTATATTATCAAAACTTCAGAATCAATTCTGGTCCAGTGTATTAGAAGGGGTTGAAGATACTTGCAGAAGCTACGGGTATAACCTGATGATTTGTAACTCAAATGAAGATGGGCAACTGGAGGAGGAACATATCCGTTCGCTTCAGATGCACCAGCTTGATGGCTTAATCATTAACCCCACTCTGAAAAATAAATTGCTTTATAAAAAATTAACAGATAACAAATTTCCATTTATTTTAATGAATCGAAAACTATATGATCAAGATGTTCATATGGTTACAGTGGATAACATTAAAGGTGCCAGGGTAGCGATTGAACATCTCATCCAGACAGGGAGAAGGAAAATCGCCATATTTTTATACCCTCCAGCCGAAATAAGTCCAAGGCTTGAGCGGTTAGAAGGATATAAGCAAGCCCTTATAAACAATGGTATTAAAGTAAACCAGTCTCTTATTCAAATAGTTGGGGAAGAAGCAGGAGAAGTTGAGGAAGCAGTAAAACGTTTACTTAATTCTCCTGATCGTCCAGATGCAATTTTTTCGACAAATAACATGATGACACTGAGTATCCTGGAAGGTATAAAAAGCCAGCAGATTATGGTTCCTCAAGATTTGGGGCTTATTGGTTATGATGAAACAGTTTGGGCAAAGCATTTAAATCCCCCGCTTACTACGGTTAATCAGCCATCGTATGAAATGGGCACTATAGCAGCTAAAAAGTTGATTTATCTAATTGAAGGGAAAGAAGACCAGATGGCTGAAAAAGTTGTATCGTTAGAACCTAATTTAATCATAAGGAAGTCTTGTGGTGCTGATAAATCTTATTAATGTAAAAGTTATAAAACGGTAATAAGAAATAAAATCCGGAACTAATTAGCCCGGGCATTCTACTAAACTGAGGAGGGTCCATAATGAACAATATTGGATTTCGTGTGCTGCCTATTAAAAATAGGGTGAGTAAAGAGATAATCGAACAATATAGAAGTGTTGTAACCCCTCATATTAGCGACAATTTGAATCGTATGCATGCCATTGGGGCAAAGCTTCGGCCTTATCATAAAAAAGGGAAGCTGATAGGAACAGCTGTTACTGTTAAGACACGGCCCGGCGATAATTTACTGGTCCATAAAGCCATTGATCTTGCTGAGCCTGGTGACGTAATTGTGGTTGACGCAGGCGGGGATACAACGAACGCAATTGTTGGTGAGATTATGCTCCGCATTGCAAAACGCAATGGAATTACCGGATTTATCATTGATGGGGCCATTCGCGATACGAAAGCATTTGCAGAAGGGGATTTTCCTGTTTACGCTGTCGGCGTTACCCACCGAGGCCCATATAAAGATGGTCCAGGGGAAATAAATGTACCCATATCAATTGATGGAATGTGTGTGAATCCAGGGGATTTGGTTATTGGGGACGAGGATGGAATCGCTGTTATCCCGCAGGAAAATGCTGAAGAATTGTTATATAAAGTAAAAGCACAGGAAGTAAAAGAGTCTGAAATTTTCGAATCGATAGAAAATGGAACGATTGACCGAAGCTGGATTGATGAAACATTACAGAAAAGGGGATGTGAACTTGAGAGTATCTCAAAAATTTGATTGGGAAAAACTTCAGAAATTCTGCTCAGATGTTTTTATAAAGGCAGGTGTTAAGAGGGAAGATGCTGAGACTGTAGCTGAGTCGTTAATTCAAGCCGATCTGCGGGGAATAGACTCGCACGGTGTCGTTCGTACAGATATTTATATAAAGAGAATTGAAAAAAACATGATGAATCCTTTTGCTGAAATTTCTATTGAGGAAGAAACTGATGCTACTGCATTAGTGAATGGCCATAATCAATTGGGTGCCATTGTCGGCAGCAAAGCTCTTGATCTTGCTTTACATAAAGCGAAAGAAAAAGGAGCTGCAATCGTAGGAGTTAAAGGTTCAAACCATTTTGGAACAGGTGCTTTCTACGTATCTAAAGCTATTGAAAAAGATATGATTCTATTGGTCTTATCAAATGCATCACAAACAATGCCACCAACAGGAGGGGTCAGGCCTTTTATTGGAACCAACCCTTTAGCCATAGGGGTTCCTGCTGGCGAAGAGGAGGCATTTATTTTAGATATGGCTACAAGTGTAGTGGCAAGAGGCAAGATTATTGTTGCAGCTCAAAAAGGAGAAGACATACCTTTGGGATGGGCAATAGACAAACATGGGAATCCAACCACAAATGCACAGGATGCATTAGAAGGATCTGTATTGCCTCTGGGTGGACCTAAAGGGTATGGGATTTCTATGTTTATAGATATTCTGGCCGGAGTTTTAACGGGTGCTGGATTTGGAAGGTATGTGAATAATATGTATGAAAACTGGAATGATCCACAAAATGTCGGACATTTCTTTCTTGCCATCGATATTAATAGCTTTATGCCAATTGAAACATTTAAGAAGCGGATTGACATGTATTTGAGAGAAATTAAAGCTGAACCAAGGGCAATTGGAGTAGATAAGATTTATATTCCAGGAGAAATCGAGTCAATTAAAGTGAAGGAACGAAAGAAAAATGGAATTGAGCTGCCAAGTAAAGTTGTGGAAGAATTAAGGCTAATTGGTGACCAGTATAGTGTAAATTTGATGAATGCAATAATTTCAGAGGCAGATCAACATAAGGAGGCGCTTAAATAATGTTAACTTTAACTTCTTTTCGTTATGAGATTCCAACAGTCATCGAGTTTGGCAGAGGCTATGTTAATGAACTCCATAGACATGTAAAAGCTCTAGGAGGTAAAAAAGTACTGGTGGTAGGAGATCCGGGCGTACTCCAGGCAGGAATTGTACGTCGAGTTGAACAGCCTCTTGCAGATGCGGAGATACCATTTATCAGATTTACTGAAGTAGGGGTAGAGGCATCTATCGAATCAGTTGATAAGGGATTAGAAATCGCAAGGCAGACAGGATGCGATATTGTTGTTGGCGTTGGTGGAGGCAGCGCTTTAGATACAGCAAAATCTATTGGCCTTATGTTAAGGAACGCTGGGAACATAAGAGATTATGTGGGATTAGATAAAGTTACCGAACCTGGTGCACCTGTAATTGCAATCCCAACTACATCCGGGACTGGAAGCGAAATGACAAGATTTGCAGTTTTATCCGATACATCTGCACAGGCAAAATTAAGTGTTGGCAGCATGTATGTTTGTCCAAATTTAGCATTATGTGATCCTGAGTTAACTTTATCATTGCCACCGCACATAACAGCTGCAACAGGTATGGATGCACTTACACATGCACTGGAATCCTATGTTAATAAAGCAACCCAGCCAATATCTGAAGGATTATCTGTACAATCAATGAAGCTGATATCAAAGAGTCTTAGATTAGCTGTTATCCAAGGTGAAAACATTGATGCACGACATGATATGTTAATGGCCAGCACGATTGCGGCAATGGCATTCAGTTCAACCCGACTGGGGCTTGCTCATGCTCTTGCAATGCCATTAGGTGCCCACTTTAAAATACCTCATGGGGTAATAAATGCAATTCTATTGCCAGAGGTGATGCAATTCAATCTAATTGGCAATACAAAAAAGTTTGCTGAAATTGCTGGTATTTTTGGAGAGAAAATAGACCATTTAACAACGAGAGAAGCTGCGGAGCGTGCTGTTATTGCAATCCGGCAGTTAAATAAAGATATTGGAATTACAAAAACATTATCAGATTATGGTCTCGAGGAAAAACATTTAGATTTTATAGTGGATGAAGCCATGCAATCCGGGAATGTACCGGTCAATCCTGTAAAACCGACAAAAGAGGATTTGAAGAATATCTGTCGTGGAGCTATGGTAGCACTTAACAAAGAAGAAGCAGTGATTGGTTAATTTACTAAGGAGCTGAAATAGATGATCAGTACAACAAACAAAGATATGTTGGAATGGCTGGACACTCATATTGAAAAATCATATGGAAACTTTATTGACGGCGAGTGGAAAGAGACCTTCAGCGGCAGTACATTTCCACTATATAACGCTGCAAATAAACATCAGGTACTGGGATATTTTCAGAATTCTACAGAAGAAGATGTCGACCAGGCAGTAGAAGCAGCACACCACGCATTTAAAAGCTGGTCAAAGGTTCCCGGTCCGGAAAGAGGAGCCATTATTTTTCGATTCGCTGATTTACTTGAGCAAAATGCGGAGGAATTAAGTTATATGCTTTCTGCAGAGCAGGGAAAAGCTTTGGCAGAGTCAAAAGGAGAGGTAATCCGTGCTGCAAAAGAAGCGCGCTTTTGTGCCGGAGAAGCATCACGCATCGAGGGTGACACGCTGCCGGGAGAAAGAGCCAATGTTACAAGTTCAACAATGAGACAGCCAATAGGTGTTGTGGCAGCAATTGCCCCCTGGAATTTTCCGGTTGTTACTCCAGTGAGAAAAATTGCTCCTGCCCTGGCTTATGGCTGTACGGTAGTCTATAAGCCGGCTTCGGCAACACCTTGGACTTCGGTTAAGCTAATGCAGCTGCTCGAAAAATCCGGGGTGCCGAAAGGAGTTGTTAACTTCATCTCGGGCAGCGGATCTAAAGTAGGGACCCCGCTTATCAATCATCCCCTCGTAAAAGGAATCAGCTTTACCGGTTCCACTGATTTAGGAATCCAAATAAACGAAAGAGCAGCCAGAAGGCTGGTGAAAACCCAGCTTGAATTAGGCGGTAAAAATCCAGCAGTAGTTCTGGATTTTGATAATGCTGAGGATATTGCAAAACAAATTGTGCCAGCAGCATTTGCTTGCAGTGGTCAAAGATGTACATCATTAAGCAGGGTAATTGTGGTAAAAGATAAAAAACAAGAACTTACAGAGGCACTGCTAAAAGAATTGCAAAACATTAAAGTAGGCCCTTCATGGCAGAGTGATATATCTATGGGCCCGCTTATTAATCAACAGCATCTTGAATCAGTACAAGAGTATCTTACAGCTGGCATTAGAGAAGGTGCAAAACTCCTTTATGGTGGTGAAGTGTTAAATACTGGCCAATTTGCAGACGGAGCATATATGCAGCCTGCCTTACTGGATTCTGTTACTCCTCAAATGAGGGTAGCAGGCGAGGAAATATTCGGTCCGGTCTTATGTGTAATGGAAGCTGAGGATCAAGAAGATGCCCTTGATATAGCTAACTCTGTTAGTTATGGATTAGCAGCATCGGTGTTTACCAGCCAATTCTCAGCGGCGCATCAATTTGTCCAAGAATCAGAAGTTGGGATGGTACATGTAAACCATGGAACAGCCAGTGCGGCACATATGCCATTTGGCGGATGGAAACACTCTGGCTTTGGTGCATATTCTATTGGAAAATCAAATATTGATTTCTTCACAGACCTGAAGGCAGTTTATTACCAATACTAACTAATGCTTCACTGCAGGTAGAGGAGAAAGCCAGTCCTGATAGTTGTTATGATTGCATCAGATTCATTGAAAGGTTCCTTTCAGCTAAACCCAGAGCGTACTGAATCAGTTGTGAAGCTTCTGTGTATTTAAATTTGAGTTAAATTACAATAGAAAGGAGGTTCATATTGAAACCCAAAGTTTATATTACTAGGAAAATACCTGATGAATTTATGGCTAAAATCAAATCTGAGTGTGATGTAAAAGTATGGAGCGAAGAAGATATCCCAGTTCCCCGGGATATATTAGAAGCAGAAGTTGCTGAGATTGACGGCCTTCTTTGCTTATTAACTGAAAACATTGATGAGTCTATTATTGAAAAGGCAAGTCAACTAAAAGTGATTAGCAATATGGCTGTAGGTTACAACAATATAGATATTGAAGCAGCAAAAAACAAAAGAATTACAGTTACAAATACCCCAGGTATCTTAACTGACACAACTGCAGATTTAACGTTCGCACTTTTAATGGCTGCCTCAAGAAGAATTATCGAGTCAAATGAATTTCTTAAGATGGGTAAATGGAAAACCTGGTCACCATTCCAGCTTACAGGGCGGGATGTTTATGGAGCAACATTGGGGATCATTGGAATGGGCAGAATTGGTGAAGCACTAATAAAAAGAGCTAAAGGGTTTAGCATGAACTGTATCTATTATAACCGTACAAGAAAAACTCATTTAGAAGAAGAACATGATATAAAGTTTGAGGAGTTAGATCATTTATTGCAAATAGCTGATTTTGTATGCATATTAACTCCCTATACACCTGAAACAAAGAATCTGATTAGTGAGAGAGAATTAAAATTAATGAAGAGTACTTCGATACTAATAAATACTGCACGCGGCGGAATTGTTAACGAGGCTGCTTTATATAAGGCGTTAACCAATGGAGAGATATGGGCTGCAGGACTCGATGTCTTTGAGCAAGAGCCCATTAATAACAGTCATCCACTTATGGCTTTACCAAATGTTGTTGCACTGCCGCATATAGGCAGTGCTTCAGTAAAAACCCGTATGAAAATGGCTGAATTAGCAGTAGACAATTTGCTGCTTGGGGTAAAGGGCTTAACACCCAACAGTGTTATCGTTTAAGCGGTGACAGGCACCACCCGAATAATCTTGTTCCACATTAATAGTTTTACAGAGAGTGAAGTGAAAGAAGCTTCACTCTTTTTTATATTGGTGACAGGCACCCCCCGATTAATCTTGTTTCACAGATTGTTCCACACATAGTAGTCATTTTACCTCTTCTATAATCAACCCATTTCAAATATAATTGTAAATAAACGGTAAAACTGAAACTATCCATTTTTTGAGGAAGGAATGACAACCATCAGAACATTATTATTGTTTTGCTGCCTCCTATTATTGTCTGCCTGTACTTTAGGTGCGGTTCAAGAAGAAGGTTACATTATAAGCAAAAGTGATTCTGAAATTTGGGTTGTACCGGCCAATGAAAAAGAGATAGAAGAGGAAGGGTTTGAGGAACTTGCAGAAACTTTTGGTGGTGAAGGAACATTTTTTAAAATTACCAGCCTTGATAGCAAACTTCGGGATAAGCTCAAAGCAGGTCAGAAAGTAATAGTTTACTACAATGGAAATAAAGCAACCTCAGCCCCAGCTCAAGCAGGAGCCATAAAGGTAAAAATTGTGAAGTGAGGACGGCGATCCTCAACATGTGGGGGGAGGAAAGTAATGAAAAATAGTAGAGTGCTCGTGATGATGCTGATCCTTTGCTGTATGGTAATGTCTTCATGTTCGAAAAAGCCTGTCTTTGAAGGTTATGTTGCCCAAAAGTTGTCTGACCCTAATATGATTTTGGTCATTAGTAACATTTCAGATGAAGTGCTTGAGAATGGAACACAAGAAGAAATAATGAAAATAGCTTACGAACAAGGCATGTTTTTTTATGTAAGTAAAAGACAATTAAAGAATTTAGAGGTTGGGCAAAAAGTTGCCATAACCTACAACGGCAAGGCTCAGGAATCGCTTCCTCCTAAGACAGGGGCAGAGCGGATTGAGGTATTGGAAGAATAAAGCAAAAGTAAGGGGAAGAAAATGAAAATAGAAGTCAGCTGGTTTCCTCCCGGAAAAGTAATGACAGAACCGAAGGCGGAAGCCACTTATCCTTTTGAGATATACGGAGATTTCCGGCATATCGTGGAATTTCCCTATTATGCCGAAAGTGGTCTTACAAATCATTATGAAGTATTTTTTTGCAGCTGGATGGAGAATCCGGATTATTATCCTGTTTATTCACTTGTGGAAATCTTTGATTTTCAGCAGGCAGAATTTGAAGATCTGTACAGGGAGCAGGATATAGCGTTCAATTGTGTGAAGGGCGAATACAAAGATACCTTCTTTGTAAAAGCAGTGATTCGCACCCCGCAGCAATTCAAAGCCTATTATCCTTATTTGCATGGAAACGGAAGTATGCTGAACCTGTCATTATGGTCGATCAAACAGGATGTGTTCAGCCTGGAGGAAAGGGAGCACGAGTCGCCTTATCCTGTGAAAAGGACCAAAAATAACATCACCAGACTCATTAAACTTACATGGTCAGCCAATGTACCGATCGTTACTTTAACCGGGGATTCCACAGTATTTTGGGTAGGGCATGATGGCAATTACATTACAGTAATCTCAAATAATGAACACTTTTCAGGAATAGATTCTCTTCAAAAAATAGTTCCGAAGATGGCTGAGCTGGTCGAGAATTATGAGTGGGAATAAGTTGAGGACTAATACGGGATTATTAAATGTTAGTTTGGAAAACAGCGTTAGGGGATTATATAGATGAACAAAAAGCTTTTGCTTTTTATTTTACTGGCAATCTGTGTTTTTTTTCATCTGGTTCTTTAAAGTCGAAAATGATTATAAAGAAAAAGAATTAGAAGAAGCAGCTTTCAGGACTTTTTTTGAACAAGTAAAAAAAGACAGTGAAATTACTGAAGGTTATCGACATGGGAAACAGTCAAAAGAGATCTTTGAACTAAGTAGAGAAAACGTTATTACCACTTTTGAGCTTTTAACAATGAATTATCGTGCGTTGAAGATGGATGATACAGATAGATATCATGATATCCTTCAGTTATTCCCGCAATACTGGCAATTAACATCCCATAAAGATGTAACGAATGCTCAGCGGCAAAACATTGATCACATACTTTCTGAGTTTGAAAGAACCAATGAGGAAGTTAAATTAGAAGCTACTAATAAAAAAATCTTTTATTACAAAATTAGGTGACAGGCACCTCCCGAAAAATCTTGTTTCTCAAGATGTTTCACAGTGAGCTAATTTAATAATGATACGATTTCTAAGGTGAAGCACTAGTTGCTTTACCTTTTTTTCTATTTTGAAAATGGAAGGGATAAGTGAATATTTATTTTTAAAAATTCAGAAATTAATTTTACAAACAGATGAACTTATGTTATTTTCTAATTAAATTAGTCATATATTATTACTAAATAAAGGAGGTGAGGTTTACAGGGTGAAGATTTGTGATATTCAATAGGATTTTTTATAGCGTTAAGATGAAAAAAGGGGGAGCATGAGGATGAGCGGATTAGATTGGGGAGTCATTATTGCATTTTTCTTATTGATGGTTGTTATTGGATTCACCACTTTTAAAAAGGTTCAAGGATCGAAGGATTATTTTGTTGCCGGCGGGAATCTTCCCTGGTGGCTGGGCGGGATTTCCCATCATGTGGGCGGCTATAGCGGGGCTGTATTTGTGGCCTATGCAGGGCTTGCTTATACTCATGGGTTCAGTTTGTATGTGTGGTGGGCGCTGCCGATCTTCGTATCTGTAATTGTAGGCGCTTACATTATGGCGCCACGCTGGTCTAAGCTGAGAACGAAGCTGGATATTGAGTCGCCAACTGAGTATCTTGCGATGCGCTATAATGTGCCGACTCAGCAATTGATCGCATGGAGCGGTGTACTGTTAAAACTGTTTGATGTTGGAGCCAAATGGGCTGCGATTGGGATACTGTTGAACGTATTTACTGGGGTTCCGATCATGTACGGAATCTTGCTGTCGGGATTGGTTTCCTTGGTTTATATTACGATTGGCGGCATATGGGCCGATCTGTGGACAGACTTTGTTCAATTCCTTATTCAAATTGTGGCAGCATTTGTCATGTTCTTTATAGTATTAAGCAAAATGGGTGGTGTTAGTTCAATTTTCGGGATTTGGGACCAGCTCCCGCCGGCGAATAGCCAGCCATTCAATGAACCCTACTCAATTGGTTATGTGCTAGTCTTCGTCTTCATTGTTTTCTTAAGCTACAACGGGGGTACTTGGAACCTTGCAGCAAGATACATCTCTTCTCCATCCGGGAAAGAAGCAAAGAAATCTGCCCTATTATCTGGCTGGCTTTACCTTTTGTTCCCATTGATCCTGTTCTTTCCGATGTGGGCTGCTCCGCTGATTCTGCCGAATCTTGATGATCCGACCAAATCATATGCCCTTTTGACACAGGAGCTTCTTCCAGCCGGCTTAGTTGGTCTAGTGCTGGCATCATTATTTGCCGCAACCATGTCGATGACATCCTCAGACGCCAACACTATTTCATCTGTAATCACCAGAGATATACTTCCCGTTATGTCCCGGAAATTCAAAGGGCTTAACCAGCAGGCCACCTTGAAGATTGCCCGGATTACTACATTCATCTTTACTTTCGCTACCCTTATTATCGCTATCTTTTCAGATAACTTCGGCGGAGTTCTCGGTCTGCTGATCTCCTGGTTCGCAGCCTTGGTCGGACCTGTCTCTATCCCAATGCTGCTTGGGCTTCTGCCAGCCTTCAAACGAAGCGGTTCCGCAGCAGCAATTTCATCCATCATTGCAGGCTTTATCATGTTTGCAGTCACCAAATATTGGGTGGATTGGCCGCTTTATGTAGAACTGGGTGCCCCGGTGTTTTCTTCTGCACTTGTTTATATCGGAATGGGCTTTTTGAACAGCAAAGCAGTCTCGCCGGATGTGGAGGATATGCTGACTGCCATAAGCAAAAGTGACGAAGAGCTTGCCAGCGATACAAAAAACATCAATACAGCATTATAAAAGAGGAGAATTTAATGAATGAAATAAATGAATTTTATCAGAAGGAGATTGTGGAGAACTTCTGGCCGTTCTGGGAAAATGCCTTTGACCAGAAGCATGGCGGCGTTTTTACCTGCTACACCAACGACGGCTCACAGCTCGTCAACAGAGTCAAATATACCTGGTCACAGGGGCGCTTCCTTTGGCTCTGCTCTGAGCTGTATCAGCTGGCCGAGGCAGGAAGATTGCCCCTTGAATCAGCATCATTAAAGGACATGGCGGAAAAAACGTATGCCTTTCTGAAGAAGCATACACTCACCAGGGAAAACCATGTGCTTTATGCTGTCACTGAGGATGGAGGGGAAATTGAGGGGCAAAAGGATATTAGTATATATGCAGATTGCTTCTTTGTTCTCGGAGTAAATAAATATGCCGAAATATTTAATAATGCTGATGCTTTTTCCCTGGCAGTATCGGTTTATAAGACTGTAAACACGAGAGTGCTGGAGGGAAAGGTGAAAACAGAGCCCTATCCTATTCCTGAAGGCTATTTATCCCATTCAATCAATATGATTCTATTAAATGTCGCGCAGGAAATAGAGAAAACAGCAGACCAGTATTCTTTTTCCATAGAGAGTCTTGGTGTAAAGACGTCTGGTGAATTGAGCAGATATATATTGAGAGAATTCATTGCTGAAGATGGCAGGTGCGTTGAGCTGAAACCGCAAAGGGAAGGGAGCGGCGGTACGTTATTGGAAAATCATCTGAATCCTGGCCATACGCTCGAATCAATTTGGTTTCATCTCCATAGCTTGCACGAATGGAAAGAAAGTGAGCGCGGGGCGGTCCTCGAAGCACTTTCCAAAGTTGCCTTAAAAGCGATTGAAGCTGGCTGGGATGAGGAATATGGCGGGTTATTGCGTTTTGTAGATAAAAATGGCGGCAAGCCAAGCGGGCGGGAGAATGATGATGAACCCTACTGTGCCCTCATTCGCGATACCTGGGACACCAAGCTTTGGTGGCCGCATTCTGAAGCGCTGTATACGCTGCTCCTTCTCTACCAGCATACCAAGAAAGAGGTGTTTAAAGAATGGTATCAGCGGGTGGCCGGCTACACGTTCAAGACCTTTCCAAACCCTGATAAACAGATTGGAGAATGGATTCAAATCAGGGATCGGCAAGGCAAGCCATTAAACAAAGTAGTTGCGCTTCCGGTGAAGGATCCATTCCATGTGATAAGGAATTTTATACTGATTATGAAGTTGTTTTAGTGATGGTGAACAGAAAGGAGAATACGGCATGTCACTTTGGCTGGGAGTTCATCAGATTGATATAACCCCGGAGATGCCAGTGCAGCTGGCGGGGTTTGCCCATCGAAAAGGCAAGGCAGAGAGTGTCCATTCTCCTCTTTTCTTAAAAACCTTTTATTTTGAAATCGGAGCAGAAAAATCAGTCCTCTTCATAGGGGATGTGATCTGGTGGGATACAGAATATGTTCAAAAGTGGAGAGGCACCTTGAGCGATAAATTTAGCATTGATCCGGAGTATATCTGCTTTCATGCCACCCACAATCACTCTGGTCCGCAGACCAGTGCTGCTTTTACAAGCCTTCTTGGTGAAGCGGATCCTCAATATCTCGGCTCATTGGAAGAAATGATTATTGAAAGTGTAAGAGCCGCAAAAAGTGATAAAGAAATAGTCACTGCAGCCCGGAGATATACAACGTGTGAGATGGGGGTAAACCGCAGATACTCCGAGGGCAAGAGAATCGTGATGAGGCCTAATTACGATGGGATTGTTGATCAAACAGTTTCCATTATTTCTTTTGAAAAAAAGAACCAGGAAGTAAAAGGGGTGCTGCTTCACTATGCCTGCCATCCTACCTCAACGGATGCCAATATTCTTTCAGCTGAATTTCCGGGTTATGGCTGTGCCATAATTCAAGAGCAATACAGCAATGCAGTCATCGGCTTTTTGCAGGGCTGCTGTGGAGAGGTAAGACCGGCATTAGTAAAAGATAAAGAGTTTTATAGAGGAGAAACATCTGATATGGAACGGCTGGGAGCCCGGCTTGCTGCGCCAGTTCTTCAGGCTTTGAGGGAACAGGCGGGTGAAAAGCTGGAGATGAATTTCATGGAAGCGAAGGTGATGAGTGTGCCCCTTTTCTTCCAGGAAGGTTATCAAGCTGCAGCAGAGATGGATGCGAGAGTCCAATGTTTATGGAAGGATCATGTTCATAAGCACTGGAGCGCTGGAAGATCGGCCAAGTTGGAGATACAGGTATTAAATCTTGGAAATGATTTAAGTCTTGTCTGTTTCAGTGGAGAGATGGTCCAGCAGTATGGGCAGTATGTAAGGGGCCTCTCTCCCGGGTCGCTTGCAATAGGATACAGCAACGGGATGTCCGGGTATATCCCGACTGCTGCACAGATCCGGGAAGGCGGATATGAATCGGAGGATTTTATCTATTATTTCGGACTGCCCGCGCCTTTTCAGGAAGGGATGGAAGAGACAATCGTGCTGGCCATAAAAAATAGTTTAGTAGGTGAGAGAATTGACAGTTAAAGCAATTAAAGAAGGACAGAAAGACAAGCTGACCTATTATGTGTTTAAAAACCGGGATGACATGGGCAGGGCTGCAGCTGCTGATATCGCAGGGCAGATTGTAAAGCTTCAAAAGGAACAGGGTGAAATCCGGATGGTTTTTGCCGCAGCGCCATCCCAGAATGAGGTTCTGGATTATTTAATACAGGACAGCAGAATCAGGTGGGAGGATATGACCGCCTTTCATATGGATGAATACATTGGCCTTCCAAATGATGCGCCACAGCTTTTCCAAAACTTTTTGAAGGAGAGGCTGTTTGACAAAGTTTCATTCAAGCAGGTTCATCTCATCAACAGTTCCGATAAGGAAGAGGTGGAGCGGTACACACGCCTATTACAGGAAGCTCCAATTGATATTGTTTGTCTTGGAATTGGGGAAAACGGGCACATTGCTTTCAACGATCCCCCGGTTGCTGATTTTGAAGATGAACACATGATTAAAAAAGTGGAACTGGAGGATGCATGCAGGCAGCAGCAAGTAAATGATGGCTGTTTTTCCAGCCTGGAGGATGTGCCGTTATACGCTTTTACGCTGACAATCCCGGCCTTGCTGGCAGCAGGATCCATGTATTGTGCTGTTCCTGGCAGAACAAAAGCGGAAGCCGTTCGGCAGACCCTTAATGGCCCAATCAGTACGGCATGTCCTGCCACTATTTTGAGGACGCATGCTCAGGCAAAATTATATTTGGATAAGGATTCCTTTGGAGATGAACAGGATGGAAGGTAATTATTATACGCTGGAGGGCATGCACTATAAGGATAATAAGCCAGTAAGAATCATCATCAAAGATGGCTTCATCGAATCAATGGAACCCTTGGCTGCGTTGGAGGATTCTGAGCTTTATATAGCTCCCGGATTTGTAGACCTCCAGGTGAATGGCTACAGGGGTGTTGATTTTAATAGCATTGAACTCACCGTGGATGATGTAAGGAAGGCCTGCTTGTTTCTTTTGGAGGAAGGGGCTACTTCCTTTTTTCCTACGATTATTACAAACTCTTTTAATCAAATTGCATCGCTCACGTCTACCATTTCACTTGCACGGGAGCAAGATGAACTGGTGAGAAGCATGATACCGGGAATCCATTTGGAAGGACCGTTCCTATCAGGCGAGGATGGCCCAAGAGGGGCACACAGCAAACAATATATTCAGCCTCCCGACTTTGAGTTTTTCCAGGCACTGAATGAATCAGTCAATGGACTGATCAAAATGATTACACTATCACCTGAATGGCCGGATGCGGCGGACTTTATCAAGAAGGCAGCAGCACATCAAGTGCTGGTGTCTATCGGCCACACAGCGGCCGATGGGGAACAGATCAGGGAGGCGGTTAAAGCGGGAGCAGCACTATCAACGCACCTCGGCAACGGCGCCCATGTGATGCTCCCGAGGCATCCAAACTATCTATGGGATCAGCTGGCGGAGGATTCACTTGCAGCAACAGTCATTTGTGATGGCTACCATTTGCCATCTTCGGTTTTAAAAGTGATTGAGAAGGTAAAGGAAGACAAAATGCTGATCATTAGCGACAGCGTGGCATTAGCCGGTCTCCCCCCGGGTGATTATACAGCTCCCGTGGGAGGGGAAGTTACCTTAACGGAACAAGGAAAGCTGCATTTGAAGAATGAACCGAAACTGCTGGCGGGCTCTGCCCAAAGCATCCTTTGGGGAGTCAATACTCTAACATCCATGGGCATAACAGCTTTGGAAAAAGCCATTGAAAAAGCTTCTATCCTGCCTGCGAAGCTGCTGAACCTTCCGCAGAAAGACGGTCTGCAGGCAGGTGCACCGGCAGATCTCCTCTTGTTTCGCAAAGAAAACGGCCGTATGGAGTTAATTAAGGCAATAAAAATGGGGGATCCGGGTCCCATAAATCAATGAATGGAGTGTTTCGTGATGAATTATGCACTAGAATACTTTGGTCAGATTAAAAGCTATCTGGAAGAAATTATCGCAACAGAGAGTGATGATATCAATCTGGCGGCAAGGGCCGTGGCAGACCATATAAAAGAAGACAGAATCGTGTACGTATATGGGCCTGGGGGCCATTCCAATCTGGGATCACAGGAGTTGTTCTTTCGTGCCGGCGGGCTGATGCATGTTAGTGCTATTTTGGATGAAGGCACCTTGTTGAGCAGCGGGGCTCTGCGATCGATGGCGATTGAGCGTACTCCGGGCTATGGAAAAGTGGTCCTCCAGGATTATGGCCTGGAATCAGGTGATCTTTTGATCATCGTAAACGCATATGGAATCAACGCAGCGACGATCGATGCTGCACTGGAAGCAAAAAGGCTGGGCGTGAAGACTATCGGAGTATCTTCAGTGAAGCATGCTGCCTCCACTCCTGCAGATCATATTGCAAGACATCCGTCCAAGCAGAATCTGCATGACATAGTGGATATCTCCATTGATTCCAAAATAGAGGTGGGCGACGCGGTAATTGAAATAGAGGGTCTCGAACAGAAGGTAGGAGCAATATCCACTTTTGTAAATGCCTATATTCTTAATTCTGTAAGCATGGAGGCCATTGCATTACTGGTTGAGCAAGGTATTCAGCCTCCCATCTGGAAGAGCGGAAACGCAACGGGAGGAGATGAATGGAACCAGCAGTTTATTTCACGTTTTAAGCACAAAATTAAGAAATTATAAGCTTGTGCTTGATATAATGGTTGGAAACGGCAGTGAGTAGAAAAGAGGATTCAGCCATGTTAACCAAAGGGCCAGGTATACTACGCGAACAAAATCAAAAGAAAATACTATCGCTTCTGCGCAAATATAAGCAAACGTCCCGGAAAGATCTTGCGAAATGGATGGGGGTAAGCAAAAACACCGTGTCTATTATCGTGGATCAGTACATAAATGCGGGAATCATCCGCGAAGTGGGTGTAAAGGACCTGCAAAAAGCCGGGCGGCCTAAAATACTGATTGAAATGAATGCGGATGCTTACCATGCAATTGGAATGGCCATCCACCATAATGGGATTGAATATGTTGTTACAAATTATTATCTGGAAACGCTTAAAAGCGGCTTTATAGAAGTGGAAGGCAGGGACATCACTGCTGTCTGTGAAAAAATAATCTGCATTGCAGAAAGCCTGATCAATGAGTTTACCAATGTGCTGGGCATTGGAATCGGTGTGCCAGGGATAGTGAATTCACAAGAAGGCATCGTCTATGAATCTACGAATCTTCAGTGGAAAAATGTAAACATCTCAGATAAGTTAAAGGACTCTATTCAGGTATCTTTGGTCATTCAAAATAATGTTAAAATGGCCTCCCTTTGCTCAAGTGTATATGACGAAGATATCGATGCCAGCAGTTTTTTCTATATCCGGATTGGTGACGGGATTGGCGGTGCATTTATCATTGACGGTAGCATCTGGAACGGAGAAAGCTTCACCTCCGGGGAGATTGGCCATATTTCTGTGGATCCCAATGGGCCTCTCTGCGGATGCGGCCAAAAGGGATGCCTTGAGAAGATGATCAGCAGAAAGGTATTCTATGAATGGCAGTCCAGTCTTGATGGTATATCTAGGGATGCAAGAGAGAGAGAAACAGAACAGAAGCTTCAGCAATACGGAACTTTATTAGGTGTTTCCCTGATAAGCATCCTTAATCTTATAAACCCAGGGAAGATTGTGATAGACAGCCCGTACAATCAATATGGAATCTTTCAATCTTCCGTCAGGGACTACCTTGATCAGAATGCCTTAAGAATCCCCAGCTTCCAGACACATATCTACTTTAATAAGGAAGCATTTTCTCAAACAGTGGGTGCAGCTACGGCTGTGATTCATCAGTTTGAGGGATAGAGTGATAGAGGTGACAGGTACCTCCCGAATAATCTTGTTTCACACAAATATTTCACGAGAAGCATTGGTTTCCAATACCAATCAAACTTTCCTAAATTTTATATGATAGCTGCATAGAGTAAAAACCACAACCTAATAGTTGTGGTTTTTTCCATTATATAAGCAGCACCCGTTTGTTTAGACCCCAATAGATTTGATCATACTTTTAACAGCATCCATGACGGGAGTGCTGTTTATGAATAATGAAGAAGGAAACTTTGTGAGAGGGATGTATTGGGGCGTATTGTTGAGTGTTCCGCTTTGGATGAGCTTGGTTGGCTGGGTTAAGCTGGTATTGCGGTTATTGAATTAGTCTTTTCCCTTTGATGAAAAGATTCCCCCTTACTCAAAATTGGGGCGGATCATTAGATCATTTAAATAGTTTCTGTTAAGAAAATAGATTAAAACTAAGAACAGCAATGACAGTGATTGAACCAAAAAGATGATCATTTTCCTTTTGGAATTAACATTCTTTCTTATTGTAAGGTGAGTCAGTGGAAAAGCTATGATTAAACTAGTGGAGATGGCAAATAACTTAACATGGTACCTAAATAAGTTTATATACAAGTTTGGAGACAAATTATGAACTGGCTGCGCAGCAAATGGAAGTGTGATGGCTAATATAAAAAATATAAGGAATGCATGTAAAATAAGGGTTATAAATGTAAAGTACAATTTTGATTTTCCTCCTCGTCTTCTTTATAAATAAGACGAGCCCTCCTCTATTTCGTTTCATTATTTATCTGAACTTTCCATTTTTTTCATCCGAAAACCACATAAATTTAAATTTTCTGGAT
>NZ_JASHIV010000022.1:0-60962 GCF_030733525.1 Bacillus sp. MMSF_3328
TTCTCAGCGCCGATGGTAGTTGGGGGCTCTCCCCCTGTGAGAGTAGGACGCTGCCGGGCGAAACGAAGAACAGTCTGTGAGACTGTTCTTTTTTTGTGCTTTTTAGTTTATGTTGGAGTGGGTTTTGATCAGAAAAGGGATCGTTTGGTGAAAATGAATAGCCGGAGGGCTTTAAGAGCGTTGCTTGTGGTTTGAAAAAAGGGAGAGCGGCTGTTTGAAATATGGATTTCATCAATTGGACGATTAATTTACCGAATTCCTTAAATAATTTACCATTTGCCACAAAACAGTCATAGTCTGCCCGCAAACTTCCCCAAATGGCTGAAAAATAGATGCCGGGCGGGCAAACAAGCAGTGTTTTAAATCAAATATATGAGCTAGCAGGCGTTTAAACTGTGAATTTAATCAAACGACCGATTAATTTACCAACTCAACGATTTATTCAATCAAATGACCGATTAATCTACCGAATTCCTCGCTTAATTTACCAATTGCCACAAAAATCGCGGGATCCCATCCGCAAGCTCCATCAATAGATTGCCATCTTCGTTCAAATCCAAACACAGTAGCACCGTCACCTAGCACTTTCATGCTGCTGGAAAAAGAAAAGTCCTGATGGATGAATAAACCTGGTTTTTATCCGACATAAGAGAGCTGTTAGCAAAAACCGCAAACTTACTCACTCCTACCGATATCCTACCAACCTAACGTCATATCTAACCGTTCTGCCAAATAGTTTACCAACTCCTACGTCTAATCAAATCGTCTAGCGAACTTCTCACTCATCCACTTACCACACACCATTGCCAAGCAAAGAAACGTCCCATCCAATCTCCCTCAACCCAGCTCACCCCACCCCAACTTAGCACCCATTCAACTCCCCATCATCCCCACTCGCATTCACTCTCCTTCCTTCACCCGTATATTCCGGCTGCCCTCCCCAGCGAGCTGCAAACGTACCCTGCATACACGTCCCCCCTTTCACCAAAACCAAATTTCCCACCCATGACAAGCACCCAAAAGCCCACCGGCTGAATACTCTATACAGCTGGAAGAATTTGCTCTTGTTACGTTTGAGATATTTATTAAATGGGAAAATTAATAAGGCATCCATCTTGCAACTTTTTACATAATTCATTTATAATTAAAGTCAAATATAGTCAAAGTCAGGGAGGAGGAGGCCTGGTGAGGAATATATCCGACATAATCGAGAAATATCTGAAGGAAGTCTTGGAGCTGAGTGAACGGGAAAGTGTCGAGATCAAAAGAAGCGAAGTGGCTGATAAATTCCAATGTGTCCCCTCGCAGATCAATTACGTCATTAATACCCGATTTACAATCGAAAAAGGATATATTGTTGAAAGCAAGCGGGGCGGCGGAGGATATATCCGGATCATGAAGGTACAGTCCTATGATCATGCGGACCTGATTGATCAGCTGCTGATGCTGATCCAAAGCAGGATATCGCAGGGAAGCGCTGAGAGCGTCATCTTGCGCCTGGTGGAAGAGGAAGTCATCACACGCCGCGAAGCTAAAATCATGCTCAGTGTAATCGACCGGTCGGTTTTATATATAGAGCTTCCGTTCCGCGATGAATTGCGATCAAGAATGCTGAGAGCAATGCTGACTTCGTTGAAGTATAAATAAAGATTAAGCAGCTGGAGAGGTGAGTGCATGATTTGCCAAGAATGTAATCAGAGGCCGGCAACGCTGCATTTTACAAAGAGCATAAATGGCGGGAAGACCGAATTCCATCTTTGCGAGGTCTGCGCCAAGGAAAAAGGCGAAATGTTCATGATCAATAATCAGGCTTCAGGCTTTTCCCTTAACAGCCTGCTGGCGGGGCTTTTGAATATTGAGCCTGGTCTGCAGCAGCCGAAAAAAGAGCAAAGGCCGCAGGAGCAAGTTCTGCAGTGCAGCAAATGCCAGATGACTTTTAAGCAGTTCATTAAAATCGGACGGTTTGGCTGTGCCCACTGCTATTCGGAATTCAGGGGGCAGCTTGACCCGATCCTGAAGCGCCTCCACAGCGGGAACTGGTCCCATAGAGGGAAGATACCGGCAAGAGCCGGCGGGAGCATTCAGCTCAGGAGAAAGATTGAGGATATGAAAAAAGAATTGAAGGAATTGATCCTGCAGGAAGAGTTTGAAAAAGCTGCCGTGCGGCGGGATGAGATACGGTCCCTTGAAAAACAGCTGAGCAGCGGCAGGGAGGGGGACTGATATCATGTCACTGGAACGTTTCATCAGCCAGGCGGTCAGTTCCTGGATGAGTGCGGAAGGCCCTGATTCTGATATTGTGCTAAGCTCCCGCATCCGTCTGGCAAGGAATATGAATATATATAAGTTTCCTACTCTTTTTTCAAATGAAGAAGGACAGAGCATCATTGAAGATATCAGGAAGATTTCCACCGAGAAGCCTTTCAAAGGGCTTGGAGGATTGGAGCTTTTAGAGATGGGAAGTCTTCAGCCCCTCCAGAAAAGGGTGCTTGTTGAAAAGCATCTGATCAGCCCCAATCTGGCTGAGCAGTCTCCTTACGGGGCTTGTCTCCTGTCAGAAAATGAAGAGGTCAGCATCATGGTCAACGAGGAAGACCATATCCGGATTCAATGCCTGTTTCCTGCATTCAGGCTGACCGAGGCACTTGAGATGGCCAATAAGCTGGATGACTGGCTTGAGGAGAACCTTGAATTTGCCTTTGATGAAGACTACGGGTATCTTACCAGCTGCCCGACCAATGTCGGAACAGGGCTCAGGGCTTCTGTCATGATGCATCTCCCAGGTCTGATGCTCACCCATCAGATGAACCGGATCATCCCGGCCATCAATCAGCTGGGGCTTGTGGTGAGAGGGACATATGGCGAAGGAAGCGAGGCGCTGGGCAATATTTTTCAAGTGTCCAATCAGATCACGCTCGGAAAGTCTGAGGAAGATATCGTAGAAGATCTGAAGAGTGTCGTGGGCCAGCTCATCGCCCAGGAAAGATATGCCCGGGAAGCATTAGCAAAGACTTCAAACATACAATTAGAAGACAGAGTGTACCGTTCCTATGGGATTCTCTCCAACAGCCGGATCATTGAATCAAAAGAAGCGGCAAAATGCTTATCTGATGTCCGGCTGGGTATAGATATGGGATACATCAAAGATATTCCCAAAAATATTTTAAATGAATTGATGATTCTTACACAGCCCGGTTTCCTGCAGCAATATGCCGGCGGGCCGCTCCGGCCTGAAGAACGTGATATTAGAAGGGCTGCACTTATACGCGAAAGATTGAAAATGGAAAAACAATAGTCGGGAGGATGAAATTATGATGTTCGGACGATTTACTGAAAGAGCTCAAAAAGTATTGGCATTAGCACAGGAGGAAGCCATTCGCTTAGGACACAGCAATATCGGCACAGAGCATATCCTGCTCGGCCTCGTCCGTGAAGGAGAAGGGATTGCTGCAAAGGCGCTTTATGCACTCGGACTGGGCTCTGAAAAGATCCAAAAAGAGGTGGAAAACCTTATTGGCCGCGGCCAGGATTCCTCACAGACTCCCCACTATACACCAAGGGCTAAAAAGGTCATTGAGCTCTCAATGGATGAGGCCAGAAAACTGGGCCACTCTTATGTTGGCACAGAGCATATCCTGCTCGGCTTAATCCGTGAGGGTGAGGGTGTTGCCGCACGGGTGCTGAACAATCTGGGAGTCAGCTTGAATAAAGCAAGGCAGCAGGTGCTCCAGCTTCTGGGCAGCAATGATTCAGGAAGCCATCAGGGAGGATCAGCAGCAAGCGCCAATACACCGACCCTTGATAGCCTTGCAAGAGACCTGACAGCCATTGCCAGGGAAGGCAGCCTTGATCCGGTCATCGGCCGAAGCAAGGAAATCCAGCGCGTCATTGAAGTGCTGAGCCGCCGGACAAAGAACAATCCGGTCCTGATCGGGGAGCCTGGCGTCGGTAAGACAGCCATCGCAGAAGGACTTGCACAGCAGATCATTAACAATGAAGTGCCGGAGATCCTCCGCGACAAAAGGGTTATGACACTGGATATGGGGACAGTTGTTGCCGGAACAAAATACCGTGGCGAATTCGAAGACCGCTTGAAAAAAGTAATGGATGAAATCCGCCAGGCTGGCAATATCATTCTCTTCATCGATGAGCTTCATACTTTGATTGGTGCAGGAGGAGCAGAGGGGGCAATCGATGCTTCCAATATCCTGAAGCCATCCCTTGCAAGGGGCGAACTGCAGTGCATCGGTGCCACTACCCTGGATGAATACAGAAAGTATATCGAAAAGGATGCTGCGCTTGAAAGGCGTTTTCAGCCGATCACGGTAGATGAACCGACAGCAGATGAGTCTGTTCAGATCCTTAAGGGGCTGCGCGACCGCTATGAGGCCCATCACAGAGTATCCATCACAGATGAAGCCATCGAGGCAGCTGTTAAGCTTTCTGATCGTTATATCTCAGACCGCTTCCTTCCGGATAAGGCGATCGATCTGATTGATGAAGCAGGTTCAAAAGTACGCCTGCGTTCTTACACTACTCCCCCTAACCTGAAAGAGCTTGAATTGAAGCTTGAAGAAGTCAGGAAGGAAAAAGATGCTGCCGTCCAAAGCCAGGAGTTCGAGAAAGCTGCATCCCTCAGAGACTCTGAACAGCGCCTGCGCGAGCAGCTGGAGGAAACAAAGAAGAGCTGGAAAGAGAAGCAGGGGAAGGAAAACAGCGAAGTCACAGTTGATGATATTGCACATGTAGTAGCAAGCTGGACTGGAATTCCTGTAGCGAAGCTGGCTCAGACAGAAACAGCCAAGCTCCTGAACATGGAAGAAATTCTTCATTCCCGTGTCATTGGCCAGGAAGAAGCGGTCAAGGCGATCTCCAAAGCGGTCCGCCGTGCGCGTGCCGGGCTGAAAGATCCTAAGCGCCCAATCGGCTCCTTCGTATTCCTCGGCCCTACTGGGGTCGGTAAGACTGAGCTTGCGCGTGCGCTTGCAGAGGCGATGTTCGGCGATGAAGATGCAATGATCCGCATCGATATGTCTGAATATATGGAGAAGCATTCAACTTCCCGTCTTGTTGGTTCACCTCCGGGATATGTAGGATATGAGGAAGGCGGCCAGCTGACAGAAAAAGTCCGCAGGAAGCCATACTCAGTTGTCCTTCTGGATGAGATTGAGAAAGCACATCCGGATGTATTCAATATCCTCCTTCAGGTTCTTGAGGATGGACGCCTGACAGATTCTAAAGGCCGGACAGTCGACTTCCGCAACACAGTCCTGATCATGACATCCAATGTCGGGGCAGAAGCGCTGAAACGCAATAAATATGTCGGCTTTAACATCCAGGATGGAGAGCAGGACTATAAGGATATGAAAGGCAAGGTAATGGAAGAGCTTAAGAAGGCTTTCCGCCCTGAATTCCTTAACCGGATCGATGAAATCATCGTGTTCCACGCCCTTGAGAAAAAACATCTCAAGGAAATCGTTACATTGCTTTCCGATCAATTGGTTAAACGCCTGCAGGAACAGGAAATTGTCCTTGGCCTGACCGATAAGGCAAAAGAGAAAATTTCCGAGGAAGGGTACGACCCTGAGTATGGTGCAAGGCCGCTCCGCCGCGCGATCCAAAAGCATATCGAGGACCGTTTGTCAGAGGAGCTGCTGAAGGGCCAGGTGCTGACAGGGCAGAATGTCATTATCGATGTAGAAGATGGGGAATTTGTCGTGAAAACAGAAGAATCTCCTGAAACTGCAACAAACTTATCTAAATAAACGTCATATTATATAATAAAAAAGGTACACGGTGCACAATGCGTGTACCTTTTTTCCATTGAAGGCATTTCAATCTGTCCTTATATAAAAAATCAGCCATTTCCACTACTTTCCTTGGACAGGCATTTTTATATAAGCGGGGAAGTATAATATACTTTCCCTATAATGAAACTAATGGTGCACTTTTCACAATAGAAGAGAATGAAATAGAAAGGGAGAAACGGATGGCAAAAAGAAAGACCAAATTCATCTGCCAGGAATGCGGCTATGAGTCCGCCAAGTGGATGGGCAAATGTCCTGCCTGCGGGCAGTGGAATACAATGGTGGAGGAAACGGAGAAGCCTGCAGCTGGAGGAAGAAGGGGTGCATTTGCCCATTCGGCAGGCGTAACCCTTGCTTCTAAAGTGACGCCGATCACCTCAATTGAGACAGTCAATGAACCGCGGATCTATACAGACCTGAAGGAGCTCAACCGCGTTCTGGGAGGCGGGGTGGTAAGGGGCTCGCTTGTTCTGATCGGGGGCGACCCCGGAATCGGGAAGTCGACGCTCCTCCTGCAGGTATCTTCCCAGCTGGCCCGGAAGGATCATTCTGTTCTTTATATTTCCGGAGAGGAATCCATGAGGCAGACAAAGCTCAGGGCTGACAGGCTTGGGGTTGTATCAGATAAGCTGCTCGTATATGCAGAAACGAATCTCGAGGAAATCAGCCGGACCATTGAAAATGAAAATCCCAGCTTTGTGATCATTGATTCAATCCAGACTGTTTTTCATCCGGATATCACCTCGGCCCCTGGAAGCGTCTCGCAGGTAAGGGAATGTACCGCGGAGCTGATGAGGATCGGAAAGACCAAAGGCATCGCGATCTTTATCGTGGGGCATGTCACGAAGGAAGGATCGATTGCCGGCCCGAGGCTGCTCGAGCATATGGTTGACACAGTCCTCTACTTCGAGGGTGAAAGGCATCATACGTACCGCATTCTCAGGGCTGTTAAGAACCGTTTCGGATCGACCAATGAAATGGGCATCTTTGAAATGAAGGAATTCGGCCTTGAAGAGGTGGAAAATCCATCGGAAATATTCCTTGAAGAGCGCTCCCAGGGGGCATCCGGATCTACAGTTGTTGCCTCCATGGAAGGGACGAGGCCGGTGCTGGTTGAAATTCAGGCGCTCATTTCCCCGACGAGCTTCGGGAATCCGCGGAGGATGGCAACCGGGATCGATCATAACCGCGTCCCGCTTTTAATGGCTGTGCTTGAAAAGCGTGTCGGGATGCTTCTGCAAAATCAGGATGCTTATTTGAAGGTGGCAGGCGGCGTTAAGCTGGATGAACCTGCGATTGACCTGGCAATTGCCGTCAGCATTGCCTCAAGCTTCAGGGATAAGCCAACACAGGCCTCTGATTGCATCATTGGAGAAGTGGGTTTGACCGGCGAAGTCCGCCGTGTCTCCAGGATTGAACAGCGTGTCCAGGAAGCTGCTAAGCTTGGGTTTGAACGGATCATCCTTCCTGCTAAGAACCTTGGAGGCTGGGACTCTCCGCCGGGCGTGCAGCTAATCGGGGTTAATACAGTCAGCGAGGCCTTAAAAGCGGCATTAGGAGGATAAGATATGGACAATAAAAAGCTGGGCGAAAAGACCCGGAGCGACATTTTGAAATTTCTGGCACCGGGAACACCGATACGCGAAGGGATCGATAATGTCCTGCGTGCAAACACAGGCGGACTGATTGTACTGGGCTGCAATGAAAAGGTGAAGGCGATTGTAGATGGGGGCTTTCAGATCAATTGCCCTTTCACGCCAAGTTATTTGTATGAGCTGGCCAAAATGGATGGCGCCATCGTCCTGAATGAGACAGGCAGCAAGATTCTTATAGCCAATGCCCAGCTTGCCCCGAACCCGGGCATCCCTTCTTCGGAAACCGGGATGCGGCACCGGACGGCAGAGCGGGTGGCAAAGGAGACAGGGGCGCTTGTCGTTGCCATTTCACAGCGGCGGACAGTCATCACACTCTACCAGGGCCATTTCAGATATGCATTGAAAGACATCGCCGTCATTCTCGCAAAAGCCAACCAGGCAGTCCAGACGCTTGAGAAATACAAAGTGGTGCTGGAGCAGAGCATCGCAAGCCTCGGGATCCTTGAGTTTGAAGAGCTTGTGACCTACAGTGATGTTCTTCAGGTGCTGCACCGCTATGAGATGGTGCTGAAGATCAAGCAGGAACTGATGTCCTACCTGAGTGAACTGGGTACAGAAGGCAGGCTGATCCGCCTGCAGATGAACGAGCTCTTGACTGACATGGAAAAGGAAACTTCTTTGATCATCAAAGACTATGCCTTTGATAAGGATGTCAGCACGAAGGAAGCAATCAGCAAAATGCAGGAGCTGGCAAGCGGCGAAACGATCGAGGACAGCATCCTCCTGAAGCTGATCGGCTATAGCGGCTATGTCCACCTGGATGAAGGAATTTGTCCAAGAGGGTACCGGATGCTTAATAAAATCCCCCGGCTCCCGCCAATCATTATTGAAAATCTCATCACCAGATTCCAGGAGCTTCCTGAAATCACAGCAGCTTCAGTAGAGGATCTTGATGAGGTGGAAGGCATCGGTGAAGTCAGGGCGAGAAAAATCCGTGAGGGCCTCAAGCTGGTCAAGGAGCAGCTGTTTGCGGACCGTCAGCTTTAATTGCCCATTGAATTGGTCTATACAGTATGCTAAAATGGTGGTTTTATATTATTTGACACTCTGTTTGCACGGTGCTACGCTTAAGGTGTATCAGTATATAAAACCTCCGATATTATTATATTTAAATAATGTTACAAAAAACCAAATTAACATATTCTGCAGGTTTCAATTCAGGGAATTTGTTTATAATGATTAAAAGGAGGTGAAGGAATGTTAAAACGCATTGTACAGGCATGCTTTCTTATTACCGGGGGGACCCTTGGGATCTTTTTGATTCCGGACTTGCTCGGGCTAGTTGCTTTGGACGACATTCCTCTTTTAAATAATCCGTATGTGTCCGCTATTTTAGGTGCCATTATTTTTTATCTTATATCTTTTTGGGCAGTTGATTATGTAACCAATTTCGTGAGATGGGTAGAGGAATCATTGGTGAAAGCGCCTATAACAGATATTATTTTTGGCAGTGTGGGCCTTGCTTTCGGCCTGATAGTGGCATTTTTGATCGGCTTTGCGCTCAATGCAATCGAATTTCCGATTGTCAATACGGTCGCCCCGATCCTGCTGACGCTGATTTTTGGCTATCTTGGCTTCCAGGTGGGCTTTAAAAAGCGGGATGAGCTTCTGGGATTATTTACGAGCCGGAAAAAGAAATCCGGTGAAGAGGAAGCAGAGCCAGTTGAGAAAAACGCATTAAAGATTCTGGATACAAGTGTGATCATTGACGGCAGGATCGCGGATATCTGCCAGACGGGCTTCCTTGAAGGAACCATCGTCATACCCCAGTTTGTCCTTGAGGAGCTTCAGCATATAGCTGATTCTTCAGATGTATTGAAAAGGAACAGGGGGAGGCGGGGGCTGGATATCCTGAACCGTATCCAGAAGGAGCTTTCCATCAAGGTCGAGATTTATGAAGGGGACTTTGAGGAGATCCAGGAAGTAGACAGCAAGCTTGTGAAATTGGCAAAGCTGACGAACGGTGTTGTGGTGACAAATGACTTTAATCTTAACAAGGTATGCGAGCTCCAGAAGGTATCTGTGCTCAATATCAATGACTTGGCCAATGCGGTCAAGCCGGTGGTGCTGCCTGGAGAAGAGATGAAGGTGCAGGTCATCAAGGACGGGAAAGAGCATAATCAGGGTGTTGCTTATCTGGATGACGGTACAATGATTGTCGTCGAAGATGGCCGCGATTATATCGGCAAGCACATCGATGTCCTTGTCACCAGCGTGCTGCAGACCTCTGCGGGCCGCATGATATTTGCAAAGCCTAAGCTGCTTGAAAAAGCTTTATAAAAGAGAGTTGGGAGACTGTTTATGCCTTATCAGGTAATTATTCCTGCTGCAGGCCAGGGGAAAAGGATGGGCGCCGGCAAAAATAAACTTTTGCTTGAGATCCGCGGTGTGCCGGTTTTCATACACACGCTGAGGGTGTTTGAAAGCGATCCGGATTGTACTGGCATCCTGCTTGCGGTCAATCCGTCCGAGAAGGCGGAGATCCAAGAGCTTCTTGCCTTTTACGATATCAAGAAAGTCATTGGACTCGTTCCCGGTGGATCCGAACGCCAATACAGCGTCTATAATGCGGTGAAGGAGCTGCAGGGCGATGGCATTGCCATGGTGCATGATGCGGCCCGCCCCTTCATCGACCAGCACCTGATCTGGGAGCTGACGGAGGCTGCGGATCAGGATGGCAGCGCAGTATTGGCCGTGCCAGTGAAGGATACTGTGAAAAAGGCTGTCGGCAATCAAATCCTGGAAACAGTTGAACGATCAAGTCTGTGGGCAGTCCAAACCCCACAGGCTTTTCGTGTTTCCACCCTCCTGCACATTCATCAGAAAGCGGCTGAGGAGGATTACCTCGGCACAGATGATGCCAGCCTGGCAGAACGGCTCGGCATCCCTGTAAAAATCGTTGAAGGAAATTATGATAATATCAAGCTTACAACCCCGGAGGATCTTTATTTTGCAGAAGCGATTATCCGGAAACGTGAAGCTCGAAGTAACTGACATAAAGGGGAATATACTATGTTTCGTATTGGACAGGGCTTTGATGTACATCAATTAACCGAAGGAAGGCCGCTGATTATCGGCGGTATAGAAATTCCCTATGAAAAGGGGCTGCTGGGCCATTCTGATGCGGATGTGCTTCTTCATACCATTGCAGACGCGTGTCTCGGGGCAATAGGGGAAGGCGATATCGGCAGGCACTTTCCGGATACAGATCCTGAATTCAAGGATGCTGATTCAGCCAAGCTGCTGGAGCATGTATGGAAGATTGTAGATGAGAAAGGATATAAGCTTGTGAATGCCGATTGCACCATCATTGCGCAAATGCCGAAAATGGCGCCTTATATCGGCCAGATGAGAGAGCGGATTGCAGAGCTGCTGCAGGCAGATGCGGACCGCATCAATGTCAAGGCAACGACAACAGAAAAGCTCGGTTTTCCGGGCAGGGGCGAAGGGATCGCTTCACAGGCTGCCGTCCTGCTGCAGAAAAAGGACTGAGCCCCCGAAAAAATTAGCTTTATAAGGCAAAAACACGGTGTTAGAATATAGCAAAGAAGAAGGAAAATGACTACAATAGGAGGCTTATTCATGTCTAATGAAATCAGGGTCCGCTATGCGCCAAGCCCAACCGGACATTTACATATAGGCAATGCCCGCACAGCGCTGTTCAACTATTTGTTCGCACGCTCAAAAGGCGGGAAATTCATCATCAGGATCGAGGATACCGACCTTAAGAGGAATATTGAAGGCGGAGAGGAAAGCCAGCTGAAGTATCTGCAGTGGCTTGGAATCGACTGGGATGAAAGCATTGATAAAGATGGGGGATACGGCCCGTACCGCCAGTCAGAACGGAATGATCTCTACCAAGAGCTGTACCAGGAGCTCCTGGATAAAGATCTTGCTTATAAATGCTATTGCACAGAGGAAGAGCTTGAAGCAGAGCGCGAAGAGCAGATGGCAAGGGGAGACAACCCCCAATATTCCGGCAAATGCCGCCATTTGACCCAGGAGGAAAGGGAAAAACTGGAGGCTGAAGGCCGCAGGCCAAGCATCCGATTCATCGTGCCCAAAGGGAAGGTTTATGCATTCAATGATATGGTCAAGGACGAAGTTTCCTTTGAGTCTGACGGATTCGGCGATTTTGTCATCGTAAAGAAAGATGGAATTCCAACTTATAATTTTGCGGTGGCTGCCGATGACCATATGATGAAAATTTCCCACGTACTGCGCGGGGACGACCATATTTCCAACACACCAAAGCAGCTGATGATCTATGAGGCCTTCGGCTGGGAGCCTCCTGTCTTTGGCCATATGACGCTCATCGTCAATGAAAGCCGCAAGAAGCTCAGCAAGCGGGATGAATCCATCATCCAGTTCATCGAGCAGTACGAAGACCTTGGCTATCTTCCGGAAGCATTATTCAACTTCATCGCCCTGCTTGGATGGTCGCCTGCCGGAGAAGAAGAGATCTTCACGAAGGAAGAGCTGATCAATATCTTTGAAGCGGACCGGCTTTCAAAGTCGCCAGCTCTGTTTGATAAGCAGAAGCTGACATGGATGAATAACCAATACATCAAGCAGGAAGAACTCGATAAGCTGGTGGAAATTTCACTTCCTCATCTCATCAAGGCAGGAAAAGTAAGTGAAAACCTGACAGCCGCAGATGAAGAGTGGGTGCGCGGGCTCATTTCCCTTTACCAGGACCAAATGAGCTATGGCGCTGAAATCGTTGACCTTTCAGGTATCTTCTTCACAGAGGACGTCAGCTATGATGGAGAAGCGAAAGAAGTCCTGAGCGAAGAGCAGGTGCCGGAAGTGCTTTCTGCCTTCCTGACCGAGATTGATTCCCTGGAAGATTTTACGGCAGAAGAAATCAAAGCAGCCCTGAAGGCAGTCCAGAAAGGCACAGGCCATAAAGGCAAGAAGCTGTTCATGCCTGTACGTGCAGCCATTACAGGCCAGACACATGGACCGGATCTTCCTAAGGCCATCGCTCTTTTAGGAAAAGACAAGGTAAAAAATCGTTTGGCAAGCATTAATGATTAACATCTTGGCAAAAATGTAATATAGTAAGAGTAATTCAAATTTCATGATTCAAAAGTGTTGAAGAGGAAGAGTAGAAAAATGATGCTTCATAGCCTGGCCCATAACGGGATAAGGCTGAAAGAGAGAACCATCACCGGCTGAAAGTGGTTCAGGCCCCTCATTTTTTGAAGTGCCCCTCTGAGTCCCATTTCGAAAATGCAGAGTAGATTTGGGCGGATTTCCTACCGTTAACAGGGCAGAGTTGGGGCCTTTTTTACATGTGCCTAAACAGAGTGGAACCGCGCTTTCAGCGTCTCTGTCATTATGACAGGGGCGCTTTTTTGTTGTTAAGGATCAAAGCTTGCCGGGCTTGAATAAACAGCCCGAGGCCTGCTTGAGCACCCGTTCACTCGTATATGAGCCGCTCCGGAAGGGAATTCCCTGAAGGGATGCAGGCTGTCCGGAAGATAAATTTCAACCGTCAGATAGGCAATAACAGGGAGGGGAGAACAAATGTTCCGAAGGCTTAAAGAGGATATAGAGGTGGTTTTTGACCAGGACCCCGCAGCCAGGAGCTATATTGAAGTTATACTTACGTATTCCGGAGTCCATGCCATATGGGCACATCGGCTGGCACATGCCCTGTTCAAAAGGAAATTCTATTTTTGGGCCCGGGTTGTTTCCCAGATCAGCCGATTCTTCACCGGTATTGAGATCCACCCTGGTGCAAAAATCGGCCGGCGTTTCTTCATTGACCACGGCATGGGCGTAGTGATCGGCGAGACATGCGAAATCGGCGATAATGTGACGGTGTTCCAGGGCGTCACCCTCGGCGGGACCGGCAAGGAAAAAGGAAAACGCCACCCGACCATCAAAGATAATGCCCTGATAGCCACCGGTGCGAAGGTTTTAGGTTCCATCACCATCGGCGAGAACTCGAAAGTGGGAGCGGGGTCGGTCGTCCTTAGGGATGTTCCCCCCAATTCAACGGTAGTGGGGATTCCGGGCAAGGTGGTCATCAAAGATGGCGTAAAGCTTAAGAAGGATCTCAACCACAGCGATCTGCCCGATCCAGTGAGCGACAGGCTGGTCGAGATGGAGAAGAAGCTTCAGGAGATGCAGGTCGAACTGGAGGATTTGAGAAGAGAAAGGAGCCTTAAATAATGGCAATTGCTATTTATAATACAATGTCCAGGCAGAAGGAAGAGTTTATCCCCCTTGAAGAAGGGAAAGTCAAAATGTATGTATGCGGACCGACCGTATATAACTATATCCATATAGGAAATGCCCGTCCGCCGATCGTTTTTGATACGGTAAGAAGATATCTGGAGTTCAGGGGCTATGATGTGCAATATATCTCCAATTTTACGGATGTGGATGATAAGCTGATCAGAGCTGCCAAGGAGCTTGGGGAGGATGTTCCATCCATTGCCGAGCGTTTCATTGATGCATATTTTGAGGATGTGTCAGCGCTTGGGTGCAAACGGGCGGATGTGCACCCGCGCGTAACTGAGAGCATGGATCTTATCATCCAGTTCATCGAGGCCCTGATTGAGAAAGGATTTGCCTATGAATCAAATGGAGATGTGTATTTCCACACCAGAAGATTCGATGAATACGGCAAGCTGTCACAGCAATCCATTGACGAACTCCGTGTCGGAGCCAGGATTGCTGTAGGGGAGAAAAAGCAGGATGCCCTTGACTTTGCACTCTGGAAAACGGCGAAAGAAGGAGAGATATCCTGGGAAAGCCCATGGGGCAAAGGACGTCCGGGCTGGCATATCGAGTGCTCTGCCATGGCGAGGAAATATCTTGGCGACACGATTGATATCCATGCCGGCGGCCAGGATCTCTCGTTCCCGCACCACGAAAATGAAATCGCCCAGTCCGAAGCGCTGACAGGCAAGACATTTGCGCGCTATTGGATGCATAACGGGTATATTAATATCAATAATGAAAAGATGTCCAAGTCGCTTGGCAACTTTGTCCTTGTGCATGACATCATCAAAAAGCATGATCCGCAGGTTTTGAGATTCTTCATGCTGTCTGTCCATTACCGCCACCCGATCAATTACAGCGATGAGCTGCTTGAAAATACACGCAGCGGGCTGGAAAGAATCACAACTTCTTATCAGAACCTTGCACACCGGAAGGAAGCAAGCGCCGAGCTGACAGACAACAACAGCGAATGGCTGAAGAAGATTGAAGATCTCCACGGGGAATTTATCAAGGAAATGGATGATGACTTCAATACAGCAAACGGGATCTCCGTCCTGTTCGAGCTTTCAAGGCAGGCGAATTATTATCTGCTGGAAAAGAATACGAGCGTCGAAGTAATCGAAGCCTTCATGAAAGAATTTGAAATTCTGTTCGATGTCCTCGGTCTGTCGCTTGGCGGCGAAGAGCTGCTGGATGATGAGATCGATGCGCTGATTGAAAAGCGCAACCAGGCGAGGAAAGAGCGGAACTTCCAGCTTTCCGACCAGATCCGTGATCAGCTGAAGGAAATGAACATCATTCTGGAAGATACGGCCCAGGGCACAAGATGGAAAAGAGGCTGACGTCATGCTCCGCTACGAAAATAAAGTCAATGAAAAGCAGCTGAACAGCCTCGCGCTTGCCTATATGGGCGATGCTGTATTTGAGCAGTATGTACGGAATCACTTGATCCAGAAGGGGACCGTGAGGCCGAACTTCCTTCATAAAGAGGCGACGGCTTATGTATCCGCCAAGGCGCAGTCCTATGTGATCCATAAATTCCTTGAAGCGGACTTTCTGGATGAAGAGGAAGCTGCCGTTGTCAGGAGGGGGCGGAATGCCAAGTCCGGAACCATCCCGAAAAATACTGATGTGCAGACATACCGGTACAGCACTGCATTTGAAGCGCTGATTGGCTATCTATATTTATCTGGAGCGGAGGAGCGGCTGGAGGAAATCATCTCTGCCGCCTTCCTTCACGCCGAAGAAAGGAAAGGGGGGCAAGGAAAGTGAGCCAGGATTTTATTATTGGGAAAAACCCCGTGCTGGAAGCCTTAAGGGCTGAGCGGGATATCAACAAGATTTTTATAGCGGAAGGATCCCAGGGCGGGCAAATGCAGCAGGTTATCGGCCTTGCCAAAACAAACGGGGTGCTTGTGCAGTTTGTGCCGAAGAAGAAGCTTGACCAGATGGCAGAAGGAATTCACCAGGGCGTCGTGGCAGCGGTCGCGGCCTATGAGTACGCAGAGGTGGATGATCTCTTCGCGGCAGCGGAGAAAAAGAATGAAGCTCCGTTCTTCCTGCTGCTGGATGAGATTGAAGACCCCCATAACCTGGGCTCCATCATGAGGACGGCAGATGCTGTCGGTGCCCATGGCATCATCATTCCGAAAAGAAGGGCAGTGGGGCTGACCGCCACAGTGGCGAAGGCATCGACCGGTGCAATCGAGCATATCCCCGTCGCAAGAGTGACCAATTTGGCCAGGACGATTGATGAGCTGAAGGAAAAAGGTGTCTGGATCGCCGGGACGGATGCAAAGGGAAGCGAGGATTACCGCCGTTTTGACGGAACTATGCCGCTGGGCCTTGTGATCGGCAGTGAAGGAAAGGGGATGGGCCGCCTGATCCGCGACAAGTGCGATTTTCTGATCCATTTGCCGATGGCCGGGCATGTAACATCTCTGAACGCTTCTGTTGCAGCAGCACTTTTAATGTATGAGGTATACCGCAAACGCCATCCGCTAGAGGGATAAAAGATGGACATCCTTATAGTGGACGGCTATAACATCATTGGCGCCTGGCCTGATCTCAGGGAGCTGAAGAACAAGGATCTTGGTGCAGCAAGGGACAAGCTTGTAGAAAAGATGGCGGAATTCCAGGGATACTCAGGATACCGGGTCATCATCGTCTTTGATGCCCATTATGTCAAAGGAACAGAGAAAAAGTTCAAGAACTATAAAGTCGAGGTTGTTTTTACAAAAGAAAATGAGTCAGCAGATGAACGCATTGAAAAACTCGCCATCAGCCTGAACAACATTAAAACACAAATCCATGTCGCCACGTCCGATTATACCGAGCAATGGGCCATTTTCGGACAGGGCGCCCTGCGCATATCCGCGCGGGAGCTGTTGATCGAGATGGAGAGCACGGAAAAAAGGATCGAAAAAAAGGTGAAGAAAATCCAGGAAAAAAAGCCGGTTTCAAAGATCCCGCTCACTGATGAAGTGGCAGAAATTTTTGAAAAATGGCGCAGAGGACAGAAATGAGCGGTTGACGCTCAAAATTTTCCTGCTGTATAATATTTCTATCCAGTGGTTTGTGCGGTCAGGGGGATCTGTGTGAGTACCGATTTCAAGACGATGATCAACGAAGAGGAAAAGAATTATCTTCAGCTCGAAGATGAAGAGATAATTGAATTGGTCCACAGGGGCGAGAGCGAGGCTTTGGATTATCTGATCCAAAAGTACCGGAATTTCGTGCGTGCCAAGGCAAGGTCCTATTTCCTGATAGGCGCTGATAAAGAAGACATCGTCCAGGAGGGCATGATCGGCCTCTATAAGGCCATCAGGGACTTCAAAGAGGACAAGCTGTCTTCCTTCAAGGCGTTTGCCGAGCTGTGCATCACCCGGCAGATCATAACAGCGATCAAAACCGCCACCCGCCAAAAGCATATACCGCTCAATTCCTATGTTTCGCTTGATAAGCCGATTTATGATGAAGAATCGGACAGGACGCTGATGGATGTGATCTCCGGCGCTAAGGTGATGGACCCGGAAGAGCTGATCATCAACCAGGAGGAATTCGACAACATTGAAGTGAAAATGTCCGAGCTCCTGAGCGATCTGGAAAGGAAGGTCCTTGCCCTCTATCTTGACGGGCAGTCCTATCAGGAAATCTCTGAGGAGCTGAACAGGCATGTGAAGTCGATTGACAACGCCCTGCAGCGGGTCAAGAGGAAGCTGGAGAGATATCTTGAAGTCCGCGAATTTTCATTGTAAAGCCAATTATTACAAATAGATCCTTATTTCCTATGATTCTGACTCTTATTGACATGATAGGGGTGTCATGTTAAAGTTTGTAAGGAAACAGACAAGCAATAAGAAGGTGCCGATATGAGGAAAAAAGTTGTACTGGCTTGTGCAGAATGCGGGTCCCGCAACTATTCGACCATGAGCAATAAAGAATCAGAGCGTATGGAATTAAAAAAGTTCTGTGATACATGCAAGGCTCATACTGTCCACCGGGAAACAAAATAGCAATAGCACTCATCCATAGATCAGCAAGCAACCCTTGAAAGTTGGAGGTTACGAACCGTGAATTTTTTCCGTGATATTGGACGCGAAATGAGAAAGGTCAGCTGGCCAAAGCGCAAGGAGCTCACCAGCTATACGATAACAGTCCTTGTGACAGTAACGTTCTTCGCCCTTTTCTTCGCCGTTCTTGACTTAGGTATTTCTGAATTGATTCGTTTAATTCTTGAATAACTCCTGTAATCTCATGGTATAATGGAGAATAACACAGGAAACTTCTGCAAAGCCCGGAAACGGGTTTTTTCATTTGCTTAAAAAAAGACAGGCATCCGCGCCTGTTTTGGCCTGGGAAGAGCGGAACTCTTTAAGGGAGCCGGAGGAGTAAACAGGATCCGGCCGTGTTCACAGGTATATTGGAAACCTACAGAGGGAAGTTTGATTTTATTTAGACAGGGAGGGAAGGACGAACAGTCCTCTTGAATGGAAAAAAACTGGTATGTAGTCCATACTTATTCAGGTTATGAAAACAAAGTAAAAGCCAACCTGGAAAAACGGGTGGAAACAATGGCGATGCAAGATAAGATCTTCCGCGTGATTGTGCCTGAAGAAGAAGAAACAGATATTAAGAATGGCAAGAAAAAAGTGGTGAAGCGAAAGGTATTTCCGGGTTATGTGCTTGTCGAGATCGTCATGACAGACGACTCCTGGTATGTAGTCCGCAATACACCGGGCGTTACAGGGTTCGTCGGTTCGGCAGGGTCGGGCTCAAAGCCGACGCCATTGCTCCCTGAGGAAGTAAATGTTATCCTTAAGCGCATGGGCGTTGATGAAAAGCGCGTGGACATCGACTTCGAAATCGGCGAGACCGTCAAGGTGAACGAAGGTCCTTTTGCGAACTTCACGGGCTCCATTGAAGAGATTGATAAAGACAAAGCGAAGATCAAAGTTCTGGTTAATATGTTCGGGCGGGAAACTCCTGTCGAGCTCGATTTTACACAAATTGAAAAATTATAGCCTGAAAAACTTGAAATCCGCTTTTAAAAATGTTACTATTTCATAGGTCAGTATGTCTCGGATAACGAGGCTGGACAAATTGCTATGTTCTTTATTTTTAATATAAAGACTACAAGTTGAGTGGGAGGGAAATTCCCTATTACCACATCACGGACTTTAAGGAGGTGTGTCTCGTGGCTAAAAAAGTTATCAAGGTAGTTAAATTGCAAATCCCTGCTGGTAAAGCAAATCCAGCACCGCCAGTTGGTCCTGCATTGGGTCAAGCCGGTGTTAACATCATGGGATTCTGTAAAGAGTTTAATGCTCGTACAGCTGAACAGGCTGGACTGATCATCCCTGTTGAAATCTCGGTTTTTGAAGACCGTTCATTTACATTTATTACGAAAACTCCTCCTGCTGCCGTTCTTCTTAAGAAAGCGGCTGGAATCGAGTCTGGTTCTGGTGAACCAAACCGTAATAAAGTAGCAACAGTTAAGCGTGATAAAGTACGCGAGATTGCTGAGACTAAAATGCCTGACTTAAATGCTGCTAGCGTTGAATCCGCTATGCGCATGGTAGAAGGTACTGCACGCAGCATGGGTATCGTCATCGAAGACTGATCCATGCTCGAAGATTAGGTTCTAACGGGGTTGCGGCTGAATTGGATTCACTCGCAACCTTTGTTCTGTAAAGCCCGGGCGCCCGGCCTTTTCGAGGGAGGGCGCCCCTGCTTTTGGGACGTGGGAGGTTATTCCGCTAAAACCACAATTCAAGGAGGAAATAATAATGGCTAAAAAAGGTAAGAAGTATTTAGAAGCTGCTAAGCTTGTAGATCGTTCTAAAGCTTACCCAGTCGCTGAAGCGATTGAGCTTGCTAAGAAAACAAACTATGCGAAATTCGATGCAACTGTTGAAGTGGCTTTCCGTCTTGGGGTTGACCCTAAGAAAGCTGACCAGCAAATCCGCGGAGCAGTCGTGCTTCCAAACGGAACTGGTAAAACTCAGCGTGTATTAGTATTCGCTAAAGGTGAAAAAGCGAAGGAAGCTGAAGCTGCCGGAGCTGACTACGTAGGCGATTCCGAGTACATCAACAAAATCAGCCAAGGCTGGTTCGAATTTGATGTAATCGTTGCTACTCCAGACATGATGGGTGAAGTTGGTAAGCTTGGACGTACATTAGGTCCTAAAGGCTTAATGCCAAACCCTAAAACTGGAACAGTTACTTTTGATGTAGAAAAAGCAGTAAACGAAATCAAAGCTGGTAAAGTTGAGTACCGTCTGGACAAAGCTGGAATCATCCACGTTCCAATCGGAAAAACTTCATTCGAAGATGCGAAGCTTGCTGAAAACTTCAACACGATCTACGATACTATGCTGAAGGTTAAGCCTGCTGCAGCAAAAGGAACTTACGTAAAATCTGTTACTGTAACAACAACTATGGGCCCTGGCGTCAAAGTTGATCCTTCTACAGCCGCAGTAAAATAATACCAATTGACAACAGCCGGTTTATTTCATATAATCTAAACTGTTGTGAAAATAAAATAACATTTGTACCGTAGACAGCAGGTGCGACAGCTTAATTTCCTGCCGAGGTCATACGATAGATTTTCTTTTGAACGGCTATTGTATACTTCCTCCATGTCTGCAAGATGTGGAGGTTTTTCTTTGGACGGTATAAATGAAAAAATCTACAGGAGGTGTAAGGATGAGCAGCGCTATTGAACAAAAGAAATTGATCGTTGACGAGATTGCCGATAAATTCAAAGCAAGCAAATCAACGGTTGTAGTTGACTACCGCGGACTGACTGTTGCTGAAGTAACTGAACTTCGTAAGCAGCTTCGTGATGCGGGAATCGAGTTCAAGGTTTACAAAAACAGCATGGCTCGCCGTGCTGCAGAAGCTTCTGAGCTTTCTGGCTTGAACGAAGCACTGACAGGTCCAAATGCGATTGCATTCAGTAATGAAGATGTAGTTGCACCTGCGAAAATCCTAAACGATTTCGCTAAAAAACATGAGGCTCTTGAAATCAAGGCTGGTGTAATCGAAGGCAACATCGCTTCTGTTGAGGATGTTAAAGCTCTTGCTGAACTTCCATCACGCGAAGGCTTGCTGTCTATGCTACTCAGCGTACTTCAAGCACCTATCCGCAATCTTGCTCTTGCTGCAAAAGCTGTTGCAGATCAAAAAGAAGAACAAGGCGCGTAAGCTAGTCTTTTTATAAAAAAATCAAACCAATCATAAGGAGGAAATTTTATCATGACTAAAGAACAAATCATTGAAGCAGTCAAAAGCATGACTGTTCTAGAACTTAACGACCTAGTAAAAGCAATCGAAGAAGAGTTTGGCGTAACTGCTGCAGCTCCTGTAGCTGTAATGGGTGGCGCTGCTGGCGGAGATGCTGCAGCTGAGAAAACTGAATTTGACGTTGTTCTTGCATCTGCAGGCGACCAAAAAATCAAAGTTATCAAAGTTGTTCGTGAAATCACAGGTCTTGGTCTTAAAGAAGCAAAAGAACTTGTTGACAACACTCCTAAGCCTGTTAAAGAAGGCGCTTCTAAAGAAGAAGCTGAAGAAATCAAAGCTAAGCTTGAAGAAGTTGGAGCTGGCGTTGAAGTTAAGTAATGCCAACTTTGAAAAGCCCGCTGCCTAGCGGGCTTTTTGCTTTTTTCTTTTGTATGATTTATAATTCGTCCGAACAGGATGCATGATCCTCAATGTGTTTCCTCAGGTTGGAGGTGATTCTATGACCGAACATTATTATTCCCGCACATCAAAAACGGAAAGTGACCCTGCCTATTGGGATTTTTCCCTAAGAGGGCATTCCTTCCGATTTAAAACCGATAATGGTGTATTTTCAAAAAAAGAAGTGGACTTCGGTTCAAGGCTTCTTGTTGAAGCGTTCAAACTGCCGGAGCTGGAAGGAAATATTCTGGATGTTGGCTGCGGCTACGGTCCGATCGGCTTGTCCATCGCCAAAAGCTTTCCGGAAAGGACGGTCCACATGGTTGATGTGAATCTCCGGGCAATCGAACTGGCAAAGGAAAATGCAGCCGGGAATTCAGTCAGCAATGCTGCCATCTATGAAAGTGACCGGTTAACCGGTGTTGGAGGGGGCAAGTTTGCGGCTATCCTGACAAATCCGCCAATCCGTGCCGGAAAACAGGTTGTCCATGACATTTTTGAACAAAGCTTTGAGCACATGCTGACGGGCGGAGAGCTCTGGGTTGTCATCCAGAAAAAGCAGGGTGCCCCTTCAGCGATCGAGAAACTTGACTCGCTTTTTTCAGACGTGGAAACCGTAGAGAAGAAAAAAGGCTACTTTATTTTAAAAGCGAAAAAAAGTTGACTTGACTTTTTCTCTATGATAGTATTGTAAAATGCCAACATAATACTTTCCGATTTATTTGCTATTTTGCAGTCGTTCTGTATAAATTTGGCTATAATGGGAAAGCTAATAAAATAATAGTCGAAATGTGAAAATGTGGTTTTTGAGTTGAAAACCCTTTTTCTTTTTGTCTTATGAAAAGTAAAAGCTGTCTGCGCCCGAGGGGGATTGGCAATGCCGGTTTGTATCAATGCCGGTTTCTCTTTTGGACAGGGTGCTTGCGCTTTTCGATAAATAACGCTTGATTTGAGGGGTGAATCAGTTGACAGGTCAACTAGTTCAGTATGGACGACACCGCCAACGTAGAAGTTACGCACGAATCAGTGAAGTTTTGGATTTGCCTAATTTAATTGAAATCCAAACCTCTTCTTATCAATGGTTTCTTGATGAGGGTCTTCGTGAAATGTTCCAGGACATTTCGCCAATTGAAGACTTTACTGGTAACTTATCGCTTGAATTTATTGATTACAGCCTTGGCGATCCAAAGTATTCCGTTGAGGAATCGAAAGAACGAGATGTTACATATTCAGCACCTTTGCGTGTTAAAGTGCGTCTTGTAAACAAAGAAACAGGCGAAGTTAAAGACCAGGATGTCTTTATGGGTGACTTCCCGCTTATGACAGAAACAGGTACGTTTGTGATCAATGGAGCAGAACGCGTCATCGTTTCTCAGTTAGTACGTTCACCGAGTGTATACTATAGCGGAAAGCTGGATAAAAACGGGAAAAGAGGCTTCTCTGCTACTGTTATCCCGAACCGCGGCGCCTGGCTTGAATATGAAACAGATGCCAAGGATGTCGTATACGTTAGAATAGATCGTACTCGGAAACTGCCCGTTACGGTTCTTTTGCGTGCACTTGGGTTCGGCTCTGATCAAGAAATCATTGATTTGATCGGAGACAATGAATATATCCGCAATACGCTTGAAAAAGACAACACAGAAAGTACAGATAAAGCCCTTCTGGAAATCTATGAGCGTCTTCGTCCGGGCGAGCCGCCGACTGTAGAAAATGCAAAAAGCCTGCTCGTTTCCAGATTCTTTGATCCAAAACGCTATGATTTAGCGAATGTTGGACGCTACAAGATCAATAAGAAGCTTCATATTAAAAATAGACTGTTCAATCAGCGCCTTGCTGAGACTCTGGTTGATCCTGAAACAGGCGAAATCATCGCTGAGAAAGGGACTATGCTGGACCGCCGCAACCTGGACCGCATCATCCCTAATCTTGAGAACAATATCGGCTTCAGGACAGCAGCTCCTTCAGGAGGAGTGGTGGAGGACGAGGTCCTTCTTCAATCCATCAAGGTGTATGCCCCTAATGAAGACGGAGAAAAAGAGATCAATATCATCGGCAATGCCTATGTCGAGGAAGCGGTCAAGAATATCGCGCCTTCTGATATCATTGCGTCCATTGGCTATTTCTTCAACCTTCTTCATGGAGTCGGCGATACCGATGATATCGACCACCTGGGGAACAGACGTCTTCGTTCAGTAGGCGAACTGCTCCAGAACCAGTTCCGAATCGGACTTTCCAGGATGGAACGTGTTGTCCGCGAGAGGATGTCCATCCAGGATACAAATACAATTACACCGCAGCAGCTGATCAACATCAGGCCTGTGATCGCTTCTATCAAAGAGTTCTTTGGCAGCTCACAGCTTTCACAGTTCATGGACCAGACAAACCCGCTTGCCGAGCTGACGCATAAGCGCCGTCTATCTGCATTGGGGCCTGGCGGTCTGACTCGTGAGCGCGCCGGCTTTGAAGTCCGTGACGTTCACTATTCACACTATGGCCGCATGTGTCCGATTGAAACGCCGGAAGGACCGAATATTGGTCTGATCAACTCACTGTCATCCTTTGCGAAGGTAAACCGCTTCGGATTCATCGAAACGCCTTACCGCCGCATCAACCCTGAGACAGGCAGAGTGACAGACCAGATCGATTACCTGACAGCTGATGAAGAAGATAACTATGTTGTTGCACAGGCGAATGCGCGTCTTGGCGATGACGGTACTTTCCTTGACGATGAAGTCGTTGCGCGTTTCCGCGGGGAAAATACAGTTGTGCCGAAAGACCGCGTCGACTATATGGATGTTTCTCCTAAACAGGTAGTATCAGCTGCAACAGCTTGTATTCCTTTCCTTGAAAACGATGACTCCAACCGTGCCCTCATGGGGGCGAACATGCAGCGTCAGGCTGTGCCATTGCTGCAGCCTGAAGCACCTCGTGTAGGTACAGGAATGGAGTATGTTTCCGGAAAAGACTCCGGTGCGGCTGTCATCTGCAAGCACGAAGGAATCGTCGAGCATGTTGAAGCTCGTGAAGTCTGGGTGCGCCGCATTTCCGAGGTCAATGGCCAGGAAGTCAAAGGCGACCTTGATAAATACAGGATGCTGAAATTCATCCGTTCCAACCAGGGAACATGCTATAACCAGCGTCCGATTGTTGCTGTCGGGAACCGTGTGACAAAAGGCGAGATCCTTGCCGACGGCCCTTCCATGGAGCTTGGCGAGCTTGCGCTGGGCCGCAATGTGCTTGTTGCCTTCATGACTTGGGACGGCTATAACTATGAGGATGCGATCATCATGAGCGAACGCCTTGTAAAAGACGACGTTTATACATCCATCCACATTGAAGAATATGAATCAGAATCAAGAGATACAAAGCTAGGGCCTGAAGAAATCACCCGCGACATCCCGAATGTCGGTGAAGATGCACTCCGCAATCTTGATGAGCGCGGAATCATCCGTACGGGTGCTGAAGTAAAGGATGGCGACCTGCTTGTCGGTAAGGTTACTCCTAAGGGTGTAACAGAGCTGACAGCAGAAGAACGCCTCCTGCATGCCATCTTTGGCGAGAAAGCCCGTGAAGTGCGTGATACTTCCCTTCGTGTTCCTCACGGAGGAGGCGGAATCGTGCTTGATGTCAAAGTCTTCAACCGTGAAGACGGAGATGAGCTGCCGCCAGGCGTGAACCAGCTTGTACGTGTTTATATCGTTCAGAAGCGTAAAATCTCCGAGGGAGATAAAATGGCAGGACGCCACGGAAATAAAGGGGTTATCTCCCGGATCCTTCCGGAAGAAGATATGCCTTACCTTCCAGATGGCACACCAGTCGACATCATGTTGAATCCGCTGGGGGTTCCTTCCCGTATGAACATCGGGCAGGTGCTTGAGCTTCACCTCGGCATGGCTGCGAGAGCGCTGGGCATTCACGTTGCTTCACCGGTATTTGATGGAGCGCGCGAGGAAGATGTCTGGTCAACAATTGAAGAAGCCGGCATGGCCCGTGATGCGAAGACAGTCCTGTACGACGGCCGTTCGGGAGAACCGTTCGACAACCGTGTATCTGTCGGCGTCATGTACATGATCAAACTGGCCCACATGGTTGATGATAAGCTCCATGCCCGTTCAACCGGCCCTTACTCACTTGTTACGCAGCAGCCTCTTGGCGGTAAAGCCCAGTTCGGCGGACAGCGTTTCGGGGAGATGGAGGTTTGGGCGCTTGAAGCTTACGGTGCCGCCTATACATTGCAGGAAATCCTGACAGTTAAATCAGATGACGTAGTCGGACGTGTGAAAACGTACGAAGCGATTGTCAAAGGCGAGAATGTACCTGAGCCGGGAGTGCCGGAGTCCTTCCGCGTATTGATGAAAGAGCTTCAGAGCTTGGGTATGGATGTTAAGATCCTGTCAGGCGATGAGAAAGAAATTGAAATGCGCGACCTTGAGGACGATGATGATGTACAGCAGGCTGAATCGCTGACCATCGCGCCGGATACAGAGGAAGCAAACACTGAAAAAGTAGCTAGCAAAGAATAAATAGAATAACTATATAAATTTGACTGCCGCTCCGCCTAAGGCGGAGGGCGGCATATTATTGCCGGATTAGCAATAAGGGTATAACCCGAGATTGAAAGGGAGGTAGGCCCCTTGCTGGATGTAAACAATTTTGAGTATATGAAGATCGGTCTTGCTTCACCTGATAAGATCCGTTCCTGGTCTTTTGGTGAAGTCAAAAAACCTGAAACAATCAACTATCGTACATTAAAGCCTGAAAAAGACGGCTTATTCTGCGAGCGTATTTTCGGACCTCAGAAAGACTGGGAATGCCATTGCGGAAAATACAAAAGGGTGCGCTATAAAGGCGTAGTCTGCGACCGATGCGGAGTGGAAGTCACCCGCGCGAAGGTTCGCCGCGAAAGAATGGGCCATATCGAGCTTGCTGCTCCTGTATCGCATATCTGGTATTTCAAAGGCATCCCAAGCCGCATGGGCCTTGTTCTGGATATGTCACCGCGTGCGCTTGAAGAAGTCATTTACTTTGCTTCATATGTAGTAACTGATTCCGGCGATACAGCACTAGAGAAAAAACAGCTTCTGTCTGAGAAGGAATACCGCGCTTACCGTGAGAAGTACGGCAATAAGTTCCAGGCATCCATGGGTGCAGAATCCATCAAGAAGCTGCTTTCTGATATCGATCTGAACAAAGAAGTAGACGCGCTTAAAGAAGAACTGACAACTGCCCAGGGCCAGCGCCGCACACGCGCCATCAAGCGCCTTGAGGTACTTGAAGCCTTCCGTGGATCTGGAAATGAACCATCATGGATGATCCTGGACGTGCTTCCTGTCATCCCTCCTGAGCTTCGTCCAATGGTTCAGCTTGACGGAGGAAGATTCGCGACGTCTGACCTGAACGATCTGTACCGCCGTGTCATCAACCGGAACAACCGTCTGAAGCGCTTGCTGGACCTCGGTGCTCCAAGCATCATCGTCCAGAACGAAAAGCGCATGCTCCAGGAAGCTGTAGACGCCCTGATTGACAATGGCCGCCGCGGACGTCCTGTCACAGGCCCGGGGAACAGGCCGCTTAAATCTCTTTCACACATGCTGAAAGGGAAGCAGGGCCGTTTCCGTCAGAACCTGCTTGGTAAGCGTGTTGACTACTCCGGACGTTCTGTTATCGTAGTAGGTCCTAACCTGAAAATGTACCAGTGCGGTCTGCCGAAGGAAATGGCGCTTGAGCTTTTCAAGCCTTTCGTCATGAAGGAATTGGTGGAAAAAGGACTGGCTCACAATATCAAATCAGCAAAGCGCAAAATTGAAAGAGTCCAGCCTGAGGTATGGGATGTGCTTGAAGAGGTAATCAAAGAGCACCCAGTTCTGCTGAACCGTGCACCTACTCTTCACAGGCTCGGAATCCAGGCCTTTGAACCAACATTGGTTGAAGGGCGCGCAATCCGTCTCCATCCGCTTGTATGTACAGCATACAATGCCGACTTTGACGGTGACCAAATGGCAGTCCACGTACCGCTGTCATCTGAAGCACAGGCAGAAGCACGCCTTCTAATGCTTGCGGCTCAGAACATCCTGAACCCTAAGGATGGAAAACCTGTTGTTACACCTTCCCAGGATATGGTGCTTGGTAACTATTACCTGACTATGGAAAGAGAAGGGGCAGTAGGAGAAGGAATGGTCTTCAACGATACAAGCGAAGCACTGCTTGCTTATCAGAACGGCTATGTCCACCTTCATACCCGTGTAGCAGTGAATGCAGGTACACTGAACAATGAAACATTCACAGAGGAACAAAGGAAAAAGCTTCTGATCACGACTGTCGGAAAGCTCGTTTTCAACGAAATCCTGCCGACTTCATTCCCGTATATCAATGAGCCGACTAAGACGAATCTTGAAGAAGAAACGCCTGCCCGCTACTTTGTAGAACGGGGAACGGATGTAAAAGAAGCTATTAAAAATATGCCGCTTGTTGATCCTTTCAAGAAGAAAATCCTTGGAAACATCATTGCGGAAGTGTTCAAGCGCTTTAAGATCACTGAAACATCCAAAATGCTTGACCGCATGAAGGATCTCGGTTTCAGACATTCCACTAAAGCCGGCATCACAGTCGGTGTGGCAGATATCGTCGTTCTTAAAGAAAAGCAGGAAATCATTCAGGAAGCCCAAGGCAAGGTTGATAATGTCCTTAAACAATTCAGGCGCGGTCTCATCACTGAGGACGAACGCTATGATCGTGTCATTTCCATCTGGAGTGCTGCGAAGGACACTATCCAGGCCAAGCTGATGAAGTCCCTGGATAAATCCAACCCGATCTTTATGATGAGTGACTCCGGTGCCCGTGGTAACGCATCTAACTTTACACAGTTAGCCGGTATGCGCGGACTCATGGCCAACCCGGCCGGCCGGATCATCGAACTTCCGATCAAGTCCAGCTTCCGTGAAGGACTGACAGTACTTGAGTACTTCATCTCCACACACGGAGCGCGTAAAGGATTGGCGGATACAGCCCTTAAGACGGCTGACTCCGGCTATCTGACCCGACGCCTTGTTGACGTTGCGCAGGATGTCATTGTACGTGATGATGATTGCGGAACAGACAGAGGACTGCAGATCAGCGCGCTGAAGGATGGCACCGAAGTTATCGAAGCACTGGATGAGCGCCTCATTGGCCGCTATGCACGCAGAGATATCAAGCATCCTGAAACAAACGCTGTAATCGTAAAAGAAAATGATCTTATTACAGAAGATCTGGCTGTTGAAATCGTGGAAGCAGGCATTGAGACTGTATGGATCCGTTCCGCCTTTACCTGCAACACGCGCCATGGCGTATGTAAGAAATGCTACGGGCGCAACCTGGCAACAGGCCAGGAGGTTGAAGTGGGCGAAGCTGTCGGAATCATCGCAGCCCAATCCATCGGTGAGCCTGGAACACAGCTTACAATGCGTACTTTCCATACAGGAGGCGTAGCAGGAGACGATATTACACAAGGTCTTCCGCGTATCCAGGAAATTTTCGAAGCACGTAACCCTAAAGGGCAGGCTGTCATTTCAGAGCTTGAAGGTGTTGTCGTGGGCATCAATGAAGGCCGTGACCGCCAGCATGAAATTGTGGTGCAGGGCGAGGTTGAATCCCGCACATATACTGCTCCATATACAGCACGCCTGAAAGTGGCTGTTGATGACAGGGTAGACCGCGGACAGGAATTGACCGAAGGTTCTATTGACCCTAAAGAATTGATTAAAGTAAGAGATGTAAATGCTGTACAGGAGTATCTGCTTCGCGAGGTGCAGAAGGTATACCGTATGCAGGGTGTTGAAATCGGCGATAAGCATATCGAGGTAATGGTCCGCCAGATGCTTCGCAAGGTGCGTGTCATCGATGCAGGGGAAACAGAAGTGCTGCCTGGCTCGCTTCTTGATATCCACCAGTTCACAGATGCCAATGAAAAGGCTCTGTTAAACGGCAAAATGCCTGCGACCGGCCGTCCTGTACTGCTCGGTATCACCAAGGCTTCACTTGAGACGGATTCCTTCCTGTCAGCTGCTTCCTTCCAGGAAACAACAAGGGTACTTACAGATGCTGCCATCAAAGGCAAGCGAGATGAATTGCTCGGGCTTAAAGAGAATGTCATCATCGGTAAACTGGTCCCTGCCGGAACTGGAATGCAGCGCTACCGCAGGGCAGAACCTTTCACTGCGGAAGAAGCATCCGAAGAAACAGTTACAGTGGAATAATGGAAATGCGGTGCCTGCCGAAAAGGAGGCACCGCATTTTATAGTAATAGCAAAACAGGAGGACGCACAGGTTCATAGATAGACTAAATGGAAATATGCATGAATCTAAAAAAATATTTGCCGTGATGTTGACAATATTCTTGTGCGATGGTACTATAGCAAAGGTGCTCCTATTTACCGGATACTTTGGAGGATATATCATGTCTTATGATAAAGTATTGCAGGCAAGAAATATTATAGTAGGAACAAAGCAAACAGTAAAAGCTCTGAAATCAGGAACAATCAGCGAAGTGCTGATCGCAGAAGATGCAGACCATAGAGCTGTTGAAAAAGTGATCAATGCGGCGCTTGAATATAAAGTTCCGGTCACCCGGGCCGGCTCGATGAAATCATTGGGAAAGGCCTGCGGAATCGACGTAGGTGCGGCAGCTGTTGCAATATCTATTTAAAAACTGTTTTTGTAGATGAAGATCTGCAAGGACTTTGTTTTTGCAACAAAATGAACCACCTGGATGTGTGGGCTTACACAAAAGACGAAGGGAGGAAAAATCATGCCTACAATTAACCAATTAGTGCGCAAGCCTCGTAAGACAAAAGAGGAAAAGTCAAAATCACCTGCGCTTAACAAAGGTTACAACAGCTTCAAAAAAGCACAAACTAACGTATCATCTCCACAGAAACGCGGTGTATGTACTCGTGTTGGTACAATGACTCCGAAGAAACCAAACTCAGCGTTGCGTAAATATGCTCGTGTACGCTTGACTAACGGAATCGAGGTTACTGCCTACATTCCTGGTATCGGACACAACCTTCAAGAGCACAGCGTAGTATTAATCCGCGGCGGACGAGTAAAGGACTTACCAGGGGTACGTTACCACATCGTGCGCGGCGCGCTTGACACTGCCGGTGTTAACAACCGTATGCAAGGCCGTTCTAAATACGGTACTAAGCGTCCTAAAGCAGCTAAAAAATAATGATTGACCACAAATAATATTCAGTTTTTTCGAAAGGAGGAAATTACATGCCACGTAAAGGTCCTGTAGCAAAAAGAGACGTATTACCAGATCCGATTTACAATTCAAAGCTAGTTAGCCGTCTTATCAACAAAATGATGGTTGATGGCAAGAGAGGTAAATCTCAAGCTATTCTTTATTCAGCATTTGATATCATCAGCGAGCGCAGCGGAAAAGAGCCAATGGAAGTGTTCGATCAAGCACTTAAGAACATCATGCCGGTTCTTGAAGTAAGAGCGCGCCGTGTAGGTGGTGCAAACTATCAAGTACCAGTTGAGGTGCGCCCAGACCGCCGTACGACTCTTGGTCTTCGCTGGTTGGTTAACTATTCTCGTCTTCGCGGTGAGAAAACAATGGAAGAGCGTTTGGCTAACGAAATCCTTGACGCTGCCAACAACACAGGTTCATCTGTGAAGAAGCGTGAAGATACTCATAAAATGGCTGAAGCTAACAAAGCATTCGCTCACTACCGCTGGTAGGATTGAACCCACAAACAAACTATTACATTTACTAGGAAGGAGAAAGACCCAATGGCAAGAGAGTTCTCCTTGGATAATACTCGTAATATCGGCATCATGGCCCACATCGATGCCGGTAAAACAACTACGACTGAGCGCGTACTTTACTACACTGGCCGTATCCACAAAATCGGTGAAACACATGAAGGTGCTTCACAGATGGACTGGATGGAACAGGAGCAGGAACGCGGTATCACAATCACTTCTGCAGCAACAACTGCACAGTGGAAGGGCCACCGTGTAAACATCATCGATACACCAGGACACGTAGACTTCACAGTTGAAGTTGAGCGTTCACTTCGTGTACTTGATGGTGCAGTAGCAGTCCTTGATGCACAATCAGGGGTTGAGCCTCAGACTGAAACAGTTTGGCGCCAGGCTACTACTTACGGTGTACCACGTGTGGTATTCGTAAACAAAATGGATAAGCTGGGTGCAGATTTCCTTTACTCACTCGGTACACTCCACGATCGTCTGCAAGCCAATGCAGCAGCTATCCAGCTGCCAATCGGTGCTGAAGACCAGTTCGAAGGAATCATCGACCTGATCGAGATGAAAGCGACTTTCTACGGCAACGACCTTGGAACAGACATCGAAGACCGTGAAATCCCTGAGGAATACAAGGCGCAAGCTGAAGAATACCGTGAAAAGCTGATTGAAGCGGTAGCAGAGCTTGATGAAGAATTAATGGAGAAATACCTTGGCGGTGAAGAAATCACTAACGACGAGCTGAAAGCAGCTATTCGTAAAGGTACTGTAAACGTTGAATTCTATCCTGTAATCTGTGGATCAGCGTTCAAAAACAAAGGTGTTCAGAAAATGCTTGATGCAGTAATCGACTATCTTCCGTCTCCACTGGACGTACCTGCAATCAAAGGTACTCTTCCGGATTCTGAAGAAGAAGTTACTCGTCCTTCAAGTGACGAAGAGCCATTCTCAGCTCTTGCATTTAAAGTTATGACTGACCCTTATGTCGGTAAGCTTACATTCTTCCGTGTATACTCTGGTACATTGAGCTCAGGTTCATACGTACAGAACTCTACTAAAGGCAAGCGTGAGCGTGTAGGACGTATCCTGCAGATGCACGCCAACTCCCGTGAAGAGATCTCTCAAGTATACGCAGGGGACATTGCTGCTGCCGTAGGTCTTAAGGATACTACTACAGGTGACACTCTCTGTGATGAGAAGAACCTTGTAATCCTTGAGTCCATGGAATTCCCTGAGCCGGTTATCCAATTGTCCATCGAGCCTAAGTCAAAGGCTGACCAGGACAAAATGACAACTGCTCTTCAAAAGCTTCAGGAAGAAGATCCTACATTCCGTGCGCATACTGACCAGGAAACTGGACAGGTTATCATCGCGGGTATGGGTGAACTTCACCTTGATATCCTTGTTGACCGTATGAAACGTGAATTTAAAGTGGAAGCAAACGTTGGTGCGCCTCAGGTTGCATACCGTGAAACTTTCCGTGCTTCAGCTAAGGTTGAAGGTAAATTCGCACGCCAATCTGGTGGACGCGGACAATTCGGACACGTTTGGATTGAATTCTCTCCAAACGAAGAAGGTAAAGGCTTTGAATTTGAAAACGGCATCGTCGGCGGTGTTGTTCCACGTGAATACATCCCGGCTGTTCAAGCTGGACTGGAAGATTCCCTTGACAGAGGTGTTCTTGCTGGATATCCGCTAGTTGATATTAAAGCAAGACTGTTCGATGGATCTTACCATGATGTCGATTCATCAGAAATGGCGTTTAAAATTGCCGCTTCAATGGCACTGAAAAACGCTGCTTCTAAATGTAACCCTGTTATCCTTGAGCCAGTCATGAGGATAGAAGTTATCATTCCAGAAGAATATCTGGGAGATATCATGGGTAACGTCACTTCCCGTCGTGGACGTGTAGAAGGTATGGATGCCCGCGGCAATGCTCAAGTTGTCCGTGCAATGGTTCCGCTGTCTGAAATGTTCGGATATGCAACTTCCCTGCGTTCAAGCACACAAGGCCGTGGAGTATTCTCCATGCACTTTGACCACTATGAAGAAGTACCGAAGTCGATTTCTGAAGAAATCATCAAAAAAAATAAAGGTGAATAATTGATTTTACCTTTATAATCAAGTATAACTACTATTGTAGAACCAAGCTGCTGATCGGCTTGCCTGTCAGCAGCTCTAAAAATACTTAACTTTTTAAAATTAAAGGAGGATTTTCCTAATGGGTAAAGCTAAATTCGACCGTTCAAAACCCCACGTTAATATTGGTACAATTGGTCACGTTGACCACGGAAAAACAACTCTAACAGCTGCTATCACTACAGTTCTTGCTAAGTCTGGCGGAGCTGAAGCACGCGCTTACGATCAAATCGACGGTGCTCCAGAAGAAAGAGAGCGTGGAATCACAATCTCTACTGCACACGTTGAGTACGAAACTCCTAACCGTCACTATGCGCACGTTGACTGCCCAGGACACGCTGACTATGTTAAAAACATGATCACTGGTGCTGCTCAAATGGACGGCGGTATCCTAGTAGTATCTGCTTCTGACGGCCCAATGCCACAAACTCGTGAGCACATCCTTCTTTCTCGTCAAGTAGGTGTACCTTACCTTGTTGTATTCATGAACAAGTGTGACATGGTTGACGACGAAGAGCTTCTTGAACTAGTAGAAATGGAAATCCGTGACCTTCTTTCTGAGTATGAGTTCCCTGGTGATGACATTCCTGTAATCAAAGGTTCTGCTCTTAAAGCTCTTGAAGGTGACGCTGCTTGGGAAGAGAAAATCAACGAGCTTATGGCTGCAGTTGACGAGTACATCCCAACTCCAACACGTGACACTGACAAGCCATTCATGATGCCTGTTGAGGATGTATTCTCAATCACTGGCCGTGGTACTGTTGCTACAGGACGTGTTGAGCGTGGACAAGTTAAAGTCGGTGACGTAATCGAAATCATCGGTCTTACTGAAGAGCCAAAATCAACAACTGTAACAGGTGTTGAAATGTTCCGTAAGCTTCTTGACTTTGCAGAAGCTGGAGACAACATCGGTGCCCTTCTTCGTGGTGTAGCACGTGAAGACATCCAGCGTGGTCAAGTATTGGCTAAGCCAGGCTCAATCACTCCACACGTAAAATTCAAAGCTGAAGTTTACGTTCTATCTAAAGAAGAAGGTGGACGTCACACTCCATTCTTCACTAACTACCGCCCTCAGTTCTACTTCCGTACAACTGATGTAACTGGTATCTGCAACCTTCCTGAAGGTGTAGAAATGGTTATGCCTGGCGACAACATCGAAATGACTGTTGAGCTTATCGCTCCAATCGCTATCGAAGAAGGTACTAAGTTCTCTATCCGTGAGGGTGGACGTACTGTAGGCGCTGGCGTTGTTGCTACAATCACTGAGTAATCTCTGATTGATATATAAAGAAGCAGATGGATCAATTCCATCTGCTTCTTTTTTGCTTTTATCTCCGAACTAACCTTAGGTCTTTCATACATGAGGGTTGCTCTTTCAACCTGCCGTGAGTGGAAGCTGGCTCCAGAAGAAAATAGATAAAAGCTTGCGTTTCAAGCTTGAATTTCTGTTCCATAACAATACCAGGGGGTAATCGTTTACTTATCGGAATGCTGGATGGTGTTGCCCTTGATGTCTGCCCATGCAAAACTGCTCTATAGTATAGAAGAAACAGGTTGCGCTGTTTAAGAAGAGAGAGGAAACAGTAACGAGTCCAGCATGAGTGACAGCAGGCTTTTTAGTTTCAATATATAAATATACAACAGGCACAGTGAATTGTTAGACTTCTTCCAATCCCCTTGAAAACCTGCGATATACCCGCTATAATAGTAAAAGTGTGCGAAACATAAAAGAATATAACATTTCATGTTGCAATTCTTAAATGGTTTCTGTATAATAGACAATGTTGGTCTTTGACTGCGATGAAGTGAAAGGTTGCTGACACACCCGGCCGCTTTGCCATGGCGAGTGTGTGGGAAATTTTCACGGAGAATGTCTATATCAATATAGGCGAAAAGGAGGGAAAATAATGGCAAAACAAAAAATTCGTATCCGTTTAAAAGCGTATGATCACAGGATCCTTGATCAGTCTGCTGAAAAGATTGTTGAAACTGCAAAGCGTTCTGGTGCGGCTGTGTCCGGCCCGATCCCATTGCCGACTGAAAAGTCAATTTACACAATCCTGCGTGCGGTCCATAAGTACAAAGATTCACGTGAGCAGTTCGAAATGCGTACGCATAAGCGTCTGATCGACATCATCAACCCAACTCCACAAACAGTTGATTCACTGATGCGCTTAGACCTGCCATCAGGTGTAGATATCGAAATCAAATTATAATGAAATAAATTATTAAATTCTCAGGAGGTGTGACTAATGACCAAAGGAATCTTAGGAAGAAAGATCGGTATGACTCAAGTATTTGCTGAAAATGGCGACCTTATCCCGGTAACTGTTGTAGAAGCTACAGGAAACGTTGTTCTTCAAGTGAAATCTGTCGACACTGACGGATATGAAGCGATCCAGCTTGGCTTTGAAGATAAGCGCGAAAAGCTTTCCAACAAACCTGAACAAGGACATGTCGCGAAAGCTGATACTGCTCCTAAGCGCTTCGTTCGCGAATTCCGCGGAGTTGACTTAGCAGCATATGAAGTTGGTCAAGAAGTCAAAGTAGATATTTTCGCAGAAGGCGATACTGTTGATGTAACAGGAATCTCTAAAGGTAAAGGTTTCCAAGGCTCTATCAAGCGCCACGGACAATCACGCGGACCTATGTCACACGGTTCACGCTACCACCGTCGCCCTGGTTCAATGGGACCTGTAGCTCCTAACCGTGTATTCAAAGGTAAAGCATTGCCAGGACGCATGGGCGGAGACCAGATCACTGTTCAAAACCTGGAAATCGTTAAAATTGATGCAGAACGCAACCTGCTTCTGATCAAAGGAAACGTACCTGGAGCGAAGAAAGCTCTTCTAAAAATCAAAACTGCGGTTAAAGCATAATTAATCCAGTCAGAAAGGAGGAAATAGAATGCCTAAAGTAGCATTGTTAAACCAAGCTGGTTCACAAGTTGGAGAAATCGAACTAAATGAAACCATCTTCGGTATTGAGCCTAACAACCACGTACTATTCGAAGCTGTTGTAATGCAAAGAGCTTCTTTACGTCAAGGAACTCATAAAACTAAAATTCGTTCTGAAGTAGCCGGCGGCGGACGCAAGCCATGGCGCCAAAAAGGAACTGGACGCGCTCGTCAAGGTTCCATCCGTTCACCACAATGGCGCGGAGGCGGTACAGTATTCGGTCCTACTCCACGCAGCTACAGCTATAAGCTGCCTAAAAAGGTACGCCGTTTAGCAATCAAATCTGCACTATCTTCTAAAGTGGCAGAAGAAAACATTCTAGTATTAGAAAACCTTGCTTTAGAAACTCCTAAAACAAAAGACTTCAAGGGTGTCCTTACTGGACTGTCTGTTGATAAGAAAGCTCTTATCGTAACAGCTGATCTTGATGAGAACGTAGCATTGTCTGCGCGCAATATCCCCGGAGTGACTGTTGTAACTGCAACAGGCGTCAATGTTTTGGATGTTCTAAGCCATGATAAGCTTATCATGACTAAAGCAGCGGTTGAAAAAGTAGAGGAGGTGCTTGCATAATGGATGCACGCGATATCATTAAGCGCCCCGTTATCACTGAACGTTCTACTGACCTGATGGCTGACAAAAAGTATACTTTTGAAGTTGATGTTAGAGCTAACAAAACTCAAGTTAAAGATTCTATCGAAGAAATCTTTGGCGTAAAAGTTGAGAAAGTAAACATCATGAACTACAAAGGTAAGTTCAAGCGCATGGGTAAATTCGGCGGCTATACAAACAAACGCCGTAAAGCTATCGTAAAACTAACTGCAGACAGCAAAGAAATCGAATTCTTTGAAGTCTAATAACCATAACTAGAAGAGGAGGGAAACGAAATGGCGATTAAAAAGTATAAACCTACCTCCAACGGTCGTCGCGGCATGACTACTTCTGACTTTGCTGAGATCACTACAGACAAACCGGAAAAGTCACTATTAGCTCCTTTAAAGCGTAAAGGCGGCCGTAACAACCAAGGTAAGTTAACAGTTCGTCACCAAGGCGGCGGACATAAACGTCAATATCGTATCATCGATTTCAAACGTGATAAAGATGGCATTCCAGGACGCGTTGCTACGATCGAATATGATCCAAACCGTTCAGCCAACATCGCACTAATCAACTACGTGGATGGAGAAAAGCGTTACATCCTTGCTCCTAAGAACCTTTCAGTGGGCACTGAAGTAATGTCTGGACCTGAAGCTGACATCAAAGTGGGTAACGCACTTCCACTTGCAAATATTCCAGTGGGTACTGTTATCCACAACATCGAACTGAAACCTGGCAAAGGCGGACAGCTTGTACGTTCAGCAGGTACTTCTGCTCAAGTATTGGGTAAAGAAGGCAAATATGTTCTTGTTCGTTTAAACTCTGGTGAAGTTCGCATGATCCTTGCTACTTGCCGCGCTACAGTAGGTCAAGTGGGCAACGAGCAGCACGAACTGATCAACATCGGTAAAGCCGGTCGTTCACGCTGGTTAGGCAAGCGCCCAACTGTCCGTGGTTCTGTAATGAACCCGAATGATCACCCGCACGGTGGTGGTGAAGGTCGCGCTCCTATCGGACGTAAATCACCAATGTCTCCTTGGGGCAAACCAACTCTTGGTGCCAAAACACGCAAGAAGAAGAGCAAATCCGACAAGTTTATCGTACGTCGTCGTAAAAAATAACGGGATTGAGCTACGGTTCCACAAGAGAACCGTAGAACGATCACGAAGGGAGGTTCAATCATGGGTCGCAGCTTAAAAAAAGGACCTTTTGTTGATGAGCATTTAATGACAAAGATCGAAAAGTTAAATGAAAACGAAGGCAAGCAAGTGGTAAAGACTTGGTCACGCCGTTCTACGATCTTCCCGCAATTCATTGGTCACACTATCGCAGTTTATGATGGTCGTAAACATGTACCTGTATATGTGACAGAAGACATGGTAGGGCACAAGCTTGGAGAATTCGCTCCATCTCGTACTTACAAAGGCCATGGCAATGATGATAAGAAAACAAGACGTTAATGAGAGGAGGGCATCCTGATGCAAGCTAAAGCTGTTGCAAGAACAGTTCGTATTGCTCCTCGTAAAGCTCGTTTAGTCGTAGATTTAATTCGAGGTAAGCAAGTAGGTGAAGCGGTGGCTATCTTAAACCATACGCCAAAAGCAGCTTCTCCTGTCGTTGAAAAATTATTGAAATCCGCATTGGCAAATGCTGAGCATAACTACGAAATGGACGTAAACAATTTAGTAGTATCTCAAGTATTCGTTGACGAGGGACCAACTTTGAAGCGTTTCCGTCCGCGTGCTATGGGCCGTGCAAGTGCAATCAACAAACGTACTAGTCATATTACTATCGTTTTATCAGAAAAGAAGGAGGGATAATCAGTGGGTCAAAAAGTAAATCCAGTCGGTTTGCGAATCGGTGTCATCCGTGATTGGGAGTCAAAATGGTTCGCAGGCAAAGACTATGCTGAACTTTTACACGAAGACCTTAAAGTGCGTGAGTACATTACGAAGCGTTTAAGCGATGCATCACTTTCTAAAGTTGAGATCGAGCGTGCAGCTAACCGTTTAAACATCACTATCCACACTGCTAAGCCTGGTATGGTTATCGGTAAAGGCGGTTCTGAAGTTGAAGCTCTTCGTAAAGCTCTTAACTCACTTACTGGCAAACGTGTTCACATCAACATTCTTGAAATCAAAAAAGCAGACATCGACGCGAAATTAGTTGCGGAAAACATTGCTCGTCAATTGGAAAACCGCGTATCTTTCCGTCGTGCTCAAAAGCAAGTTATCCAACGTGCAATGCGCGCTGGCGCTAAAGGTATCAAAACAATGGTATCTGGCCGTCTTGGCGGTGCTGATATCGCTCGTTCTGAATCTTACAGCGAAGGTACTGTTCCACTTCATACACTTCGTGCTGATATCGACTATGCTACTGCAGAAGCAGACACAACATACGGTAAATTAGGCGTTAAAGTATGGATCTATCGTGGAGAGGTGCTTCCTACAAAGAAGAAAACTGAGGAAGGAGGCAAATAATATGTTATTGCCAAAACGCGTTAAGTATCGCCGTGTACACCGCGGAAAAATGCGTGGACAATCAAAAGGCGGTACTGAAGTGAACTTCGGTGAATTTGGCCTTCAAGCTCTTGAGGCTTCTTGGATCACTAACCGTCAGATTGAATCTGCCCGTATCGCGATGACTCGTTACATGAAACGTGGCGGTAAAGTATGGATCAACATCTTCCCTCACAAGCCATACACTGCAAAGCCTCTAGAAGTCCGAATGGGTTCTGGTAAAGGTGCTCCTGAAGGATGGGTAGCAGTAGTTAAGCCAGGGAAAATCATGTTTGAAATTGCCGGCGTATCTGAAGAGGTAGCTCGTGAAGCATTACGTCTTGCATCACACAAACTTCCTGTAAAGTGCAAGTTTGTAAAACGAGAAGAAATTGGTGGTGAATCAAATGAAAGCTAATGAAATTCGTGACCTTACCACTGCTGAAATAGAACAAAAAGTAAAATCTTTAAAAGAAGAGCTATTCAACCTGCGCTTTCAATTGGCGACTGGACAACTTGAAAATACAGCTCGCATTCGTGAAGTACGCAAAGCGATTGCTCGCATGAAAACTGTTATTCGTGAGAGAGAGATCGGCGTTAACAATCGATAATTGATAGGAGGTTCGCACAATGAGTGAACGTAACCAACGCAAGGTTTACACTGGACGCGTTGTTTCCGACAAGATGGACAAAACAGTCACTGTTCTTGTAGAAACATACAAAAAGCACACGCTCTATGGTAAGCGCGTTAAGTACTCTAAAAAGTTTAAAGCTCATGACGAGCAAAACGAAGCAAAAATTGGCGATGTGGTTCGTATTATGGAAACTCGTCCACTTTCTGCGACTAAACGCTTCCGTCTTGTAGAAGTAGTAGAAAAAGCAGTTATAATCTAATGGTTCGGAATAAGCTTCATCCCGAAGGGAGGTTACACGCATGATTCAACAAGAATCACGTTTGAAAGTTGCTGACAACTCAGGTGCTCGTGAAGTACTGACAATTAAAGTCCTTGGTGGCTCTGGCCGCAAAACAGCTAATATCGGTGATGTTATCGTTTGTACTGTAAAACAAGCAACACCAGGTGGCGTTGTTAAAAAAGGTGATGTCGTTAAAGCAGTTATCGTTAGAACTAAGCGCGGTGTCCGCCGTGATGACGGTACTTACATCCGTTTTGATGAAAACGCATGTGTAATTATCCGTGACGATAAGGGTCCACGCGGAACTCGTATCTTTGGCCCAGTTGCACGTGAATTGCGCGACAGCAACTTTATGAAAATCGTATCACTAGCTCCAGAAGTACTATAATTCAAACAAATTGCCTTTAAGGAGGTGCGACAGATGCATGTAAAAAAAGGTGACAAAGTCATGGTCATTTCTGGTAAGGATAAAGGCAAATCAGGTGTGATCCTTGCTGCTTTCCCAAAACAAAGCCGTGTGCTTGTTGAAGGTGTGAACGTAGTAAAGAAGCACTCTAAGCCATCCCAAGTGAATCCGCAAGGCGGAATCATCAGCCAAGAAGCACCTATTCATGTATCAAACGTGATGCCAATCGATCCTAAGTCAGGTAACCCGACACGTGTTGGTTACAAAGAGGTTGATGGCAAGAAAGTTCGCGTTGCGAAAAAATCCGGTGAAGTTCTAGATAAATAAGTAATTGAAGAAGGGAGGTACAAGAATGAACCGCCTAAAAGAGAAGTTTTCAAATGAAATTACACCTGCTCTTATGAGCAAGTTTAACTACGAATCAATCATGCAAGTACCAAAGCTTGAAAAAATCGTTATCAACATGGGTGTCGGCGATGCTGTTGCAAACGCAAAGTCGCTTGACAATGCTGTTGAAGAGCTTGCGGTTATCAGCGGCCAAAAGCCGGTTGTAACCCGTGCTAAAAAATCAATCGCTGGGTTCCGTCTTCGTGAAGGCATGCCTATCGGTGCTAAAGTTACTCTGCGCGGAGAGCGCATGTACGAGTTTTTTGATAAATTAGTATCTGTATCTCTTCCACGTGTACGTGACTTCCGCGGGATCTCAAAGAAATCCTTTGACGGCCGTGGCAACTACACTCTTGGTGTGAAAGAACAGTTAATCTTCCCTGAGATTGATTACGATAAAGTAAGCAAAGTTCGTGGTATGGATATCGTTATCGTTACTACAGCTAACACAGATGAAGAAGCTCGTGAACTTTTAACTCAATTTGGAATGCCATTCCAAAAGTAATCGCTAAATAGAGGGAGGCGACAACGTGGCTAAAAAGTCAATGATTGCGAAACAAAAACGCACGCCTAAATATCCGGTACAAGAATACACTCGCTGCGAACGCTGCGGGCGTCCACATTCCGTATACCGTAAATTTAAGCTTTGCCGTATCTGTTTCCGTGAATTAGCATACAAAGGACAAATTCCTGGTGTGAAAAAAGCTAGCTGGTAAAACCCAAAGTCTGGGAAGGAGGTAAAAACAATGGTCATGACAGATCCAATTGCAGATTTGCTTACACGCATCCGTAATGCGAATATGGTACGTCACGAAAAATTAGAGGTTCCTGCTTCTAATATCAAGAAAGAAATCGCTGAAATCCTTAAGCGTGAAGGTTTCGTTCGTGATGTAGAGTTTATCGAAGACAATAAACAAGGCATCATCCGCATTTTCCTTAAATACGGTGCAAACAACGAGCGCGTTATCACTGGTCTTAAGCGCATCAGTAAGCCTGGTCTTCGTGTATATGCAAAATCAAACGAAGTTCCTCGCGTGTTAAACGGTCTAGGAATCGCATTAGTATCTACTTCTCAAGGAGTTCTTACAGATAAAGAAGCCCGCGCTAAGCAAACTGGCGGAGAAGTATTAGCATACGTTTGGTAATAGAGTTTCTCAAGAATGGAGGTGCAATAAATGTCTCGCGTAGGTAAAAAACCAATTGAAATTCCAAGTGGAGTTACAATCACTGTAGATAATAACAATGTGACAGTTAAAGGCCCTAAAGGCGAATTGACTCGTTCATTCAGCCCTGATATGGCAATCAGCGTGGAAGAGAACATCATTAATGTTTCCCGTCCATCAGAAGCGAAAGAGCACCGCGCACTGCACGGAACTACTCGCGCCCTGATCGCAAACATGGTTGAAGGTGTTTCTAAAGGATTTGAAAGAGGCCTTGAGCTTATCGGTGTCGGTTACCGTGCTCAAAAGCAGGGGAAAAACCTGATCCTGAACGTTGGCTACTCTCACCCTGTTGAAATCGTTCCTGAAGAAGGAATCGAAATCGAAGTGCCTTCTAACACGAAGGTTATCGTAAAAGGCACAAGCAAAGAACGTGTTGGTGCACTTGCTGCTAACATTCGTGACGTTCGTCCTCCAGAGCCTTACAAAGGTAAAGGTATCCGCTACGAAGGCGAATATGTGCGTCGTAAAGAAGGTAAAACAGGTAAGTAATGCCGCATAGGCAAACGAAAGGAGTGACCTAAATGATTACGAAGGCTGATAAAAATCAAGTCCGCAAAAAAAGACATGCCCGCGTGCGTGCTAAACTTAGCGGTACTGAAGCTCGTCCTCGTTTAAACGTGTTCCGCTCTAACAAGCATATCTATGCTCAGCTGATCGATGATGTGAACAAAGTGACTGTTGCAAGTGCTTCAACACTTGATAAGGAAGTTGAACTTACTGCTACAGGAAACACAGATGCTGCTGTTAAGGTTGGAGAACTAGTTGCTAAGCGCGCTGTTGAAAAAGGTGTTAAAGCTGTTGTTTTTGACCGCGGAGGCTACCTGTATCACGGACGTGTTAAAGCATTAGCAGATGCTGCTCGTGAAAACGGCTTAGAATTTTAATAGAAGGAGGGACACATAAAGATGCTTCGTATTGACCCAAACAAACTTGAACTTGAAGAACGCGTAGTTACAATCAATCGTGTAGCGAAAGTTGTTAAAGGTGGACGTCGCTTCCGTTTTACTGCTCTTGTAGTAGTAGGCGATAAGAACGGACATGTAGGCTTTGGAACTGGTAAAGCCCAGGAAGTTCCGGATGCGATCCGCAAAGCAATTGAAGATGCTAAGAAAAACCTTATCGAAGTACCTATGGTTGGAACAACTATTCCACACCAAATCATCGGTCATTTCGGTGCTGGCGAAATCCTTTTGAAGCCTGCTTCTGAAGGTACTGGAGTTATCGCTGGTGGTCCGGTTCGTGCGGTTCTTGAATTGGCTGGTGTAGCTGATATCCTGTCTAAGTCATTAGGCACAAACACACCAATCAACATGGTTCGCGCAACTCTTGAAGGACTAAATAACTTAAAACGTGCTGAAGACGTAGCTAAGTTACGCGGTAAATCAGTAGAAGAACTGTTAGGATAAGGAGGGAAATCAAATGGCGAATAAACTAGAAGTTACCCTCACTCGCAGCGTGATTGGTCGTCCTCAAGACCAGCGCGAAACAGTTAAAGCTCTAGGATTACGTAAGATGAACCAAACAGTTGAGCACCAGGATAATGCTGCTATCCGCGGCATGATCAACAAGGTTGCTCACCTTGTAAAGGTCTCTGAGAAATAAGTTCGATTTTTTCAATAAGGAGGTGCCAAAATGAAACTTCATGAATTAAAACCTGCAGAGGGTTCTCGTCAAGAACGCAAGCGCAAAGGTCGCGGTATCGGTTCAGGCAATGGTAAAACTGCTGGTAAAGGTCATAAAGGTCAAAACGCACGTTCAGGCGGCGGTGTACGTCTTGGTTTCGAAGGTGGTCAAACACCTTTATTCCGACGCTTGCCTAAGCGCGGTTTCACAAACATCAACCGCAAAGAATATGCAGTTGTTAACCTTGATGCACTTAACCGTTTTGAAGACGGAACAGAAGTTACACCAGAACTTCTTATCGAAACAGGAGTCGTAAGCAACGAAAAAGCAGGAGTGAAAGTTCTTGCTAAAGGCAAAGTAGAGAAAAAGCTTACTGTTAAAGCTCATAAATTCTCCTCTGCTGCAAAGGAAGCTATTGAAGCTGCCGGCGGTCAAACAGAGGTGATCTAATGTTTCAGACAATCTCCAATTTTATGCGCGTGGGTGATATAAGACGAAAGATCCTATTCACCCTTTTAATGCTGATCATATTCCGCATCGGTACATTCATTCCTGTACCGCATGTGAATGCTGATCTGTTAAAAGCACAGGATGACTTGAGTGTATTTGGAATCCTGAATACATTCGGCGGAGGAGCGCTTCTCAACTTCTCTATCCTTGCAATGGGAATCATGCCGTATATTACGGCTTCGATCATCATTCAGCTATTGCAGATGGACGTAGTCCCGAAGTTTACTGAATGGTCAAAGCAAGGGGAAGTGGGACGCCGTAAGCTGGCTCAATTCACCCGTTACTTTACAATCGTGCTTGGTTTCATCCAGGCGCTGGGTATGTCCTACGGCTTTAATAACATGGCTGGCGGCATGCTGATTGAAAATCCGGGCATCGGAACTTACCTTCTGATTGCCACTGTACTGACAGCAGGAACAGCCTTCTTAATGTGGCTTGGAGAGCAGATCACATCTAAAGGTGTCGGAAACGGCATTTCCATCATCATATTTGCTGGTATCGTAGCGGCCATACCTTCCACGGTCAACCAGATTTACGCCCAGAAAATTGAAGATGCTGGTGAGCAGCTTTTCCTTAGCATTGTTACAGTAGTCCTGATCCTGGTTGCAGTCATTGCGATCATTGTTGGAACGATCTTCATCCAGCAGGCATTAAGGAAAATTCCGATCCAATACGCTAAGCGTATGGCCACAGGAGGCAATCCTGCGGGCGGACAATCAACTCATTTGCCTTTAAAGGTGAATGCTGCCGGAGTTATTCCAGTCATCTTTGCAGTCTCGTTCATCGTAACGCCAAGAACGATTGCTTCTTTCTTCGAGCAGAACGATGTGACGATGTGGATTCAAAGAGTGTTCGACTATACCCACCCAATTGGTATGATCGTGTATAGTGCATTGATCATTGCCTTTACGTATTTCTATGCTTTTATCCAGGTTAATCCGGAGCAGGTTGCCGACAACTTGAAAAAGCAAGGCGGCTATATCCCGGGTATACGCCCAGGTAAAAACACTCAGGAATATCTGACTCGTGTCTTATATCGTTTGACATTTGTCGGTGCGCTTTTCTTGACTGCCATTGCGATCCTTCCGGTTTTCTTCATCAATTTCGCCGGACTGCCGCAATCAGCCCAGATTGGCGGAACAAGCCTTCTGATTGTTGTGGGTGTTGCGCTCGAAACAATGAAGCAGCTTGAAGCCCAAATGGTTAAGCGTCACTATAAAGGTTTCATAAAATAATTCGGTTTTGGGAACTTTTAGTTCCCATTAACCTTATTAGAGACTGAGGGGGAAATCTTGTGAATTTAGTATTGATGGGGCTCCCAGGTGCCGGCAAAGGTACGCAAGCCGAGAAAATTGTCGAGAAGTACGGCATCCCTCATATCTCAACAGGAGATATGTTTCGTGCAGCTATAAAAGAAGGCACGGAACTAGGTTTAGAAGCTAAATCTTTCATGGATAAAGGCGAGCTTGTCCCTGACCAGGTGACAATCGGCATAGTCCGCGAAAGGTTAAGCAAGGAAGATTGCAATAAAGGCTTTTTGCTTGATGGCTTCCCAAGAACGGTTGCCCAGGCTGATGCCCTTGAAGACATTCTTTCAGAACTGGATAAAAAGATTGATTATGTCATCAACATTGATGTTGATCAAAGCATTTTAATGGAGCGCCTGACTGGCAGACGCATCTGCAAGAACTGCGGGGCAACTTACCACTTGGTATTCAATCCCCCGGCAAAGGCAGACGAATGCGACCGGTGCGGCGGCGAACTTTATCAGCGTGCTGATGATAACGCCGAAACTGTTAAAAACAGACTTGATGTCAACATTAAGCAGACTAAGCCTCTTCTTGATTTCTATGAAACAAAAGGGTACCTGCGCAATATTGATGGCCAGCAGGAAATTTCCAAGGTGTTCACTGATCTTGATGCGCTCCTCGGAGGCCTGCGTTAATGATCATCTGTAAAACACCGCGTGAAATTGAAATCATGCGTGAAGCCGGGCGTATTGTTGCCCTGACTCACCAGGAGCTGCAGAAGCATGTTGCACCGGGCATTACAACCGGAGAGCTGGATACAATTGCCGAGGCGTTTATACGTAAACATGATGCAATTCCATCTTTTAAAGGTTATAATGGTTTCCGTGGCAGCATCTGTGCATCTGTGAACAATGAACTTGTGCACGGGATTCCCGGGGATCGGGTGCTTAACGAAGGCGACATTATCAGCATCGATATAGGTGCTGAATATAATGGCTACCATGGCGATTCCGCCTGGACCTACCCTGTAGGCACTGTTGACAGACAAGTCCGGCAACTGCTGGATGTCACAGAGCAGTCATTGTATGAAGGGCTTAAAGAGTCAAAGCCGGATGTACGTTTATCGAACATCTCTCATGCGATTCAGACGTATGCGGAAGCAAACGGTTTTTCCATTGTGCGTGAGTATGTTGGCCACGGAATCGGGCAAGACTTACATGAGGAACCGCAAATCCCTCACTACGGTCCGCCTAATAAAGGGCCGGTGCTTAAGCCGGGGATGGTACTGTGCATCGAGCCGATGGTCAATGCCGGAAGCAGGTATGTAAGAACCTTGGCTGATGACTGGACAGTCGTTACAGTGGACGGCAGCATGTGTGCGCATTTTGAACATACCATTGCCATTACTGAAACAGGCTATGAAATCCTCACTAAAGCTTGATGTGCAGGTGATTGCATAGGCTCATTCTGAAAATGGTCTGCGGCCCTGACAAGATCAATTTGATCTCTGGTCAAATTGTTTTGATTAAAAATGGGCGGGATGACGGCGAATATGATATAATTATAAGGTTGATAGATGGACGGTTTGTCTCAATAGCCGAAGGGGCCAGACGAAAGTCAGGCAATCCGCTGCTGAAGAGCGTCCGGCATCTGGAGCTGACTGATTATGTTTCTCCGGAAATCGAGTGCAGCATAAATGAAACCGGCCGTGCAATGAAGGGAAAATTACGTTTTGCGTAAGCAGCGTATGAATAGGTGAGATTCTGAAAAGAAGAAGGGAGACATGTTCGATGGCGAAAGACGATGTAATCGAAATAGAAGGCACAGTTATTGAAACTTTGCCAAATGCTATGTTTAAGGTAGAATTGGAAAACGGTCATACTGTTTTGGCTCATGTTTCCGGCAAGATCCGCATGCACTTCATCCGCATCCTGCCAGGAGATAAAGTAACAGTTGAGCTTTCACCATATGACTTGACTCGCGGAAGAATCACTTACCGCTTCAAATAGACTGATTGCACTCCGTAATATCAAGGAGGTTAGGATAATGAAAGTAAGACCATCAGTTAAGCCGATCTGCGAAAAGTGCAAAGTTATCCGCAGACGTGGTAAAGTTATGGTTATCTGTGAAAACCCTAAGCATAAACAAAAACAAGGCTAATAACAAGGAGGTGCGCATAGAATGGCACGTATTGCTGGTGTAGATATTCCACGTGAAAAACGTGTAGTAATCTCATTGACTTACATTTATGGTATCGGTAAAAATACTGCTCAAAAGGTTTTGGCTGAAGCTGGTGTTTCTGAAGACACTCGCGTTCGCGACCTTACAGAAGATGAGCTTAACAAAATCCGTGAAGTAATCGACAGACTCAAAGTTGAAGGTGACCTTCGCCGTGAAGTTTCACTCAACATCAAGCGTCTTATGGAAATCGGTTCTTACCGCGGTCTTCGTCACCGTCGTGGCCTTCCTGTACGCGGACAGAACACTAAGAACAATGCCCGTACACGTAAAGGTCCTCGTAAGACTGTAGCTAACAAGAAGAAATAATCGGTAAAGGAGGTAATATACAATGGCTCGTAAAACTAATACACGCAAACGCCGTGTTAAAAAGAATATTGAAAGTGGTATCGCCCACATCCGTTCAACATTCAATAACACTATCGTAACAATCACAGACGTTCATGGTAACGCTCTTTCTTGGTCAAGTGCTGGAGCTCTTGGATTCAGAGGTTCTCGTAAATCTACTCCATTTGCTGCTCAAATGGCTGCTGAAACTGCAGCGAAGACATCTATGGAACATGGTATGAAAACTCTTGAAGTTACTGTTAAAGGACCTGGTGCAGGACGTGAAGCTGCCATTCGTGCCCTTCAGGCTGCTGGTCTAGAAGTAACGGCTATCAGAGATGTTACTCCGGTTCCTCATAACGGATGCCGCCCGCCAAAACGTCGCCGCGTATAATTTTTTCTGTATAGAATTTGTATCCTTGTCTATAATGGGTTATGATACAATTTTCCGTTATACAGAAACTTTATTCCAGTTGTTGTGCACAAACGGGAACGTATACATGGGGGAATTTCGGCAGGCAGAAGCTAGCCGGGGTTTCGACGTTTTGAAGGAGGGTATATTTTGATGATCGAAATAGAAAAACCAAAAATCGAAACGGTTGAGATCAGCGATGATGCCAAGTATGGAAAGTTCGTCGTAGAGCCGCTTGAGCGTGGGTATGGTACTACTTTGGGTAACTCCTTACGTCGTATCCTTTTATCCTCACTCCCTGGTGCCGCTGTCACATCTATTCAAATTGATGGGGTACTTCATGAGTTCTCAACAATTGAAGGCGTCGTAGAAGATGTAACATCTGTAATCTTAAATATTAAAAAACTGGCTCTTAAAATCTATTCTGATGATGAAAAGACGCTGGAAATTGATATTCAAGGTGAAGGTGCGGTTACTGCAGCTGACGTAACGCATGACAGTGATGTCGAGATCCTCAATCCGGATCTTCATATTGCTACCCTTGGGTCCAATGGGCACTTGCGCATGCGCTTGACTGCCAAAAGAGGACGCGGTTATACACCAGCTGATCAAAACAAGCGAGAAGATCAACCAATCGGTGTCATTCCTATCGATTCCATCTACACTCCAGTATCGCGTATTTCCTACCAGGTAGAAAATACACGCGTCGGGCAAATGACTAACTATGATAAGTTAACATTCGATGTTTGGACTGATGGAAGCACTGGTCCACAAGATGCGGTTGCTCTTGGAGCGAAGATTTTAACTGAGCATTTGAATATCTTTGTCGGCCTTACTGACGAAGCGCAAAATGCTGAAATCATGGTTGAGAAAGAAGAGGACCAAAAGGAAAAAGTTCTTGAAATGACCATTGAAGAACTCGATCTTTCAGTCCGTTCATATAACTGCTTAAAGCGCGCAGGCATCAATACTGTTCAGGAATTGGCCAACAAAACCGAAGAGGATATGATGAAAGTCCGCAACCTTGGCAGAAAATCTCTTGAAGAGGTAAAACATAAATTAGAAGAGCTGGGATTAGGCTTACGCAAGGATGACTGATCTTAGGATCTATCACTCTTAGGTCTATCACCGACTGATCACTTCAACAAAGGAGGGAAACTTTCATGGGATACAGAAAGTTAGGACGCACTAGTGCTCAACGTAAAGCTATGCTACGTGACTTAGCTACAGACTTAATCATCAGTGAGCGCATCGAAACAACTGAAGCTCGTGCGAAAGAGCTGCGTTCAGTTGTTGAGAAAATGATCACTTTAGGCAAGCGCGGAGACCTGCATGCTCGCCGTCAAGCAGCTGCATTCATTCGCAATGAGGTAGCTAATGCTGAGACAAACCAAGATGCAGTACAAAAGTTATTCAGCGACATCGCAACTCGTTATGAAGAGCGCCAAGGTGGATACACTCGAATCATGAAGCTTGGGCCTCGTCGTGGAGACGGAGCACCAATGGTTATCATCGAGTTAGTATAATTGCTGCAGCAGACAACAAGGGCGCTGGACAGTTTATCATGAACTTGTTCTTTGCCCTTTTTCTGTAAAAGGCTTATCTTCCATTTTCTTCATAAGCCTTATATTCAAGCCAAACAAGAGCGTTACGATGAGCAAGATTCCGCTGCGCCTGAATCTCGGGCCTCTCAGTGCAAGTTCCATACTGACGGATGCAGTATACGCATCCCGGACTTGTCTCGTCTAGCTCATGCACCTCTTCCGGAACTGTTTTATGCGCACAGAATGTAAATATTCTGCAGCCGGAATGAGGTGCAGGCTTTTTTATAAGTTTCAGGTTTTTTGGCAGAGAGCACAGATTAGAGAGGCAGCTAAAGCGATTATTGAGCTTTGATGCAATTAACGACACAAGCGCATATGTGCCGGCAGCCATCTGACTTCAGCTAATAATTCAATGTCTTCTGCAAATCAGGCTCGCCAAAAGGCGAGTTATTTTTATTTCCGGGAGATAATGATGTAATGCCTCATCCCACTTTAAAATGACAGGCGCTGAAGCAGTGAAGTCAAGGCTGTTTATGCAGCTGCAAGAAGAGCAGAGAGGAGGATCCCTATGTCAAATCCACTTGTTCAATTAGAAAACATTTCTTTTCAATATGATGCCGGCAGCCAGTATGCCTTAAGAAACGTTTCCTTTAACATACAGGAAGGGGAATGGCTTGCCATTGTCGGCCACAACGGATCAGGCAAGTCTACATTGGCCAAGCTCTTAAATGGGCTGCAGTATGCCCAGGAAGGCAGGATCCTGGTGAAGGGGACTGAACTGACAGAAGAGACCGTCTGGGACGTCAGAAGGGCTGTAGGGATGGTGTTCCAGAATCCCGATAACCAGTTTGTCGGAACAACGGTGCAGGATGATGTGGCTTTTGGTTTAGAAAACAATGGAGTCCCGCAGGAAGAGATGAAAGAAAGAGTGAGTTCCTCATTAGAGATGGTCAATATGGGCCAATTTCTAGATCAAGAGCCGCACCATCTTTCAGGCGGCCAGAAACAAAGAGTCGCCATTGCAGGGGTTATCGCCCTGCGGCCGTCGCTGATCATACTGGATGAAGCTACAAGCATGCTGGACCCCCGCGGAAGAGAAGAGGTTCTGCAGACGGTAAGAGAGTTAAAGAGCGAGCACAGGATGACGGTTATCTCCATCACCCATGATCTTGAAGAAGCGGCCAAGGCAGATCGGATCATCGTCATGAACCAGGGGCAATTATACAGGGAAGGCACACCGGAGGAAATTTTCCAGATGGATGAGGAGCTCGTAAAGCTCGGCCTGGACATTCCATTCCCGGTAAAAATGAGCAAGGCACTGCGTGAAAAAGGGCTGGCCATCCCAAAATTTTATTTAACAGAAGAAGAGTTGGTGGAAAAGCTATGGACATCTCACTCCAAAATGTAGAGCATAGATACCAGATAAACACACCATTTGAGCGGCTGGCCATCCAGGATGTATCAATTGATATCCCATCAGGCACATATCTCGCCCTAATCGGCCATACCGGTTCAGGCAAGTCTACTGTCCTTCAGCATTTGAATGCCCTGTTAAAGCCGACAAAAGGCAGTGTCAAAATAGGGGACAGGGAAATTACTGCAGGGAAAAAGGAGAAAAACCTAAAGGCGGTCCGCCAAAAGGTCGGGATTGTCTTTCAGTTCCCAGAGCACCAGCTTTTCGAAGAAACAGTCGAAAAGGATATCTGCTTCGGCCCGATGAATTTTGGCGTCAGTGAGGCCGAGGCTAAGGAAAGGGCAAGAAAGGCAATCATTCAGGTCGGCTTGACCGAGTCGGTTCTTGAGAAGTCTCCTTTTGATCTATCCGGTGGCCAAATGCGGAGAGTGGCCATTGCCGGTGTGCTTGCCATGAACCCTGATGTAATCGTTTTGGATGAACCGACAGCTGGCCTGGACCCGCGCGGGCGGAAAGAGATCATGGAGATGTTCTATTCGCTCCATAAGGAAAGAGGCCTTTCCACTATCCTGGTGACCCACAGCATGGAGGACGCTGCCGCCTACGCCGATCAGATTGTGATCATGCATAAAGGCGAGGTATACAGAAAAGGCGTTCCGGTAGAAATCTTTGCGGATCCGGCAGGACTTCTTGAGCTCGGCCTGGATGTACCGGAGATTGTAAAATTTCAGCAGAAGTTCGAGAAGGCATTCGGATTGAAGCTCGGAATGACCTGCCTGACGATGGAGCAGCTGACAGATGCGATAGCAGGCGCAGTGAAGCGGGGTGAGGCCAAATGATGGAGAAAATGATTTTTGGCCGCTATGTGCCTGCTGACTCCGTCCTTCACCGGATGGACCCCCGTGCGAAGCTTGCCATTATCTTTTTATTTGTTTGTGTCGTCTTTTTAGCCAATAATATCCTGACTTATGCCATTCTCACTGTCTACACGCTGATGATGGTCCGTTCATCCAGGGTCCCTGCGAGGTTCATTTATATGGGGCTGCGGCCGGTGCTGTGGCTTGTGCTTTTCACCCTGCTGCTGCATGTATTCATGACAAAGGGCGGAGAGGTCATCCTCGACCTTGGCTGGCTGAAAATTTATGAAGAAGGCCTGAAGCAGGGTCTGTTCATCTCTATGCGCTTTTTCCTGCTGATCATGATGACGTCGCTATTAACCCTGACAACGACCCCCATTGAAATTACCGATGGGCTGGAAAGCCTGCTGGGTCCTTTGAACAAGGTGAAGTTCCCTGTACATGAGCTGGCTCTGATGATGTCGATTTCGCTTCGCTTCATCCCGACCCTCATGCAGGAAACAGATAAGATCATGAAGGCGCAGACTGCCAGGGGAGTCGATTTTTCAGGCGGACCGATCAAGGACCGTGTAAAGTCGATCATTCCGCTGCTGATCCCTTTATTCGTCAGCTCGTTCAAACGCGCTGAGGAGCTCGCCACCGCTATGGAGGCAAGAGGCTACCGCGGAGGGGAAGGCAGAACGAAATACCGGCAGCTGAACTGGAGCACAAGGGACACCCTTATGCTGCTCCTGCTCCTGGCAGTTGCGGCACTGCTTGCTGTATTCCGCACATAATGGGGTGTAAAAATGCAAAGATTCAAATGCAAGATTGCCTATGACGGCTCACAGTTCTCCGGATACCAGGTGCAGCCGGGAAAGCGGACTGTGCAGCTTGAAGTGGAAAGGGCACTGGCCAAAATCCATAAAGGAAACCCGGTGAAGATCTTTGCCTCAGGCAGGACAGACGCCGGGGTGCATGCGAGAGGGCAGGTCATCCACTTTGACTCGCCGCTCGCCATTCCTGAGGACAGATGGGTGACAGCCCTGAACTCCCTCTTGCCGAAGGACATCGCTGTGGAGAGCACTGAGAAGGCCGCTGAAGGCTTTCATGCCCGCTTTGATGCATGCGGGAAAGAATATCGCTACTTTATTTACAGAGGGAAAATTCGAAGCCCGTTTGAGCGGCACTATAGCTATCACTATCCTCACCCCCTTGATATCCGAGCGATGAGGGAAGCTGCGGAACATCTTCTCGGCACCCATGACTTCTCAAGCTTCTGCGCCTCCAGGACAGATGTGGAGGACAAAGTAAGGGAAATCCGGAAGGTTCATGTCGAGGAGGCAGGGGAGATGCTGGAGCTCCATTTTACGGGCAGCGGCTTCTTATATAATATGGTCCGCATCCTGACGGGCACGCTCCTCGAAGCAGGAGCAGGAACGAGAGATCCGGGGAGCTTCCCGGAAGTCATTTCAGGCAGGGACAGGAGCCTGGCTGGCAAGACAGCTCCTGCCGAGGGGTTGTATCTATGGAAGGTATTCTATTAAAGGGAAAAAGGAAAAAATTATTTTTTTCAAAACAACTAAACCTGGCGTAACATTCCCTTGACATTGTACTATATAGGATATATCATAATATGGTATGTATTTTAACCCCACAAATAAGCCCCGGAACTTATCTGTGTGATAATATACGAAATCAAAGAACATGAATATGATTGATTATTTAGGAGGGAAACCCATGCGTACGTTTATGGCTAACGCAAACAATATCGAGCGTAAATGGTATGTTGTTGACGCTGAAGGCAAGACTCTAGGTCGCCTTGCAAGTGAAGTAGCAGCAGTCCTGCGCGGCAAAAATAAACCAACTTTCACACCGCACGTTGACACTGGTGACAATGTGATCATCATCAACGCTGAGAAAATCGAACTGACTGGTAAGAAGCTTACTGACAAGATCTATTACCGTCACACAATGCACCCAGGCGGTCTTAAAACAAGAACTGCTCTTGAGATGCGTACAAACTACCCTGTGAAAATGCTTGAGCTTGCTATCAAAGGCATGCTTCCAAAGAATTCACTTGGCCGTCAAATGTTCAAAAAATTACACGTATATGCTGGCAGCGAACATCCGCACCAAGCACAACAACCTGAAGTTTACGAACTTCGTGGATAATTTTTAAAGGGAGGTTATTATCTTGGCACAAGTTCAATATATCGGTACTGGTCGTCGTAAAAGCTCCGTTGCCCGTGTTCGTTTAGTTCCTGGCGATGGCAAAATCATCATCAATGGTCGTGAGATCGAAAGCTACATCCCATTCGCAGCTTTGCGTGAAGTAGTTAAGCAGCCGCTTGTTGCTACTGAAACACTAAACAGCTACGATATCCTGGTAAACGTTAATGGCGGTGGATACACTGGCCAAGCTGGCGCAATCCGTCACGGCATCGCTCGTGCATTGCTTCAAGCTGATCCAGAATTCCGTCCAACATTAAAGCGCGCTGGACTATTGACTCGTGACGCACGTATGAAAGAGCGTAAGAAATACGGTCTTAAAGGTGCTCGTCGTGCTCCTCAGTTCTCAAAGCGTTAATCATTACTCTATCAAAGGCTCCCAGGCTTACGTCTGGGGGTCTTTTTTGCTGTCTTTGCAAAGATTCACCAATAGCTTTTGAAAAATGGGTGGCCTTCATCCGCTTTATTCTCTGTCAAAATTGCCAGTGCTTTCTTGAATGACACCCATTGGGCGGATGAAGACTATCTTTAAGGGGTGAAGAAAGCTATGAGTGTGATTACAACCTTTACAGATAAACAGCGTGAAAAGCAGATCAAATATGAAAAAACGGTCCTAAAGGACATTTCGATAAAATCTCTGAAGGAAAGTGTGAAAGGGCATTTTGGAAGTATAAGGTTTACGTCGGGGCTCCTGATGAATACAGGAGTGGAGGAGGCCTGTTATGATGTCGCAATCGAAGCCTACCTCCTTGGGGCCCACTTCAGCCGGTTCGGCTATTATGGAGAAGGCGTTGAACAGGTCCTCGAAAGATGCAGGAGCGAGGAAAAGCATTTTGTTGATACGCTCTATAATTTCCTTCTTTACTGGGGGAGCGGTGAAGAAGCGGCTGCGAACGAGTCACTGGCTGGCACCTGTGAGCATTATGTGCGCCATTGGTGGATGGAGGGCTTTCAAAAGGGCCAGCGGCGCCATAAGCTGAGACTTCATTGATCTCTTTAAAAATGTTCTAACCCCTTCCCTTGTCCCATATATATGAATGAGGACAAGCGGAGGGATGGGTTAGGACGATGAAGCGAAAATTGCAGATGGCTGCTTTTGCGGCCGGACTTATAATCTTATTTTTAATCTTTCGATACGATTTTCTCGAAAATAACTCCTGGAAGTCATGGAATTTGCCGCTCACAGGAGAAATCATCCTCCTGGATCCAGGACATGGCGGACCAGATGGCGGAGCCGGAGATTCAGATGCTTTAGAAAAGGATATCGCATTGAACGTCTCATTAAAGATCAGGGACTACCTGCAAGAGCAGGGAGCGCTTGTCATTATGACCAGGGAGGATGACCGTGACCTGGCTCCGGAGGGTACAAAGGGATACAGCAGGAGGAAGGTGGAGGACCTTAAGCAGCGGCTTAAGATGATTAATGAATCCGAGGCCGACTTTTTCCTGAGCATCCACCTGAATTCCATTCCATCTGCCCGCTGGAGCGGTGCACAGACCTTCTATGCCCCGCAGATTAAGGAAAATGCTGAAGCAGCCAAATTCATTCAGGATGAGCTGCGCAGAAACCTGGAGAACACAGAAAGAAGAGCCAAGCCGATCAGCCATGTGTATATCATGAAATACGCTAAAAAGCCTGGCGCACTGGTCGAAATCGGCTTCCTCTCCAATCCGGGAGAAAAAGCCAGGCTAAAAACAGATGACTACCAGGAAAAAGTGGCAGCCTCTATCTATAATGGAGTATTGCGCTATTTTACGAATGAAGAAGAGCTGGTGGAGCCAGAATAAAGGGGCATCCTGTGGGATGCTCTTTTTTTATAGAGAAAAATGAGACTGCGGAGGGTGTTGTTACTTTAACAGGCTGGCCAGGAGAGTTATGGGAGTTGGTGGTCGTGTACCGAGAGGGGGGATTGCATGACAGGCATGTGCCGGGCTAGGTATAAGAAGGTGGCTAATCGATGCAAGAGAGGGCTGGTGAGAGCAGGCTTATGTATAGAATGGGTCTCAACGATGCATGAGGGGCATGGCGAGCATTTGTGATGTATTGAATGTGCAAGGCAGGCTGCGTTCTATAGAAAATCCTCCACCCTGCTCCAGCTCCTTGCCCCTCGAGTCATAAGCCAAGAAAGAATCTGAGGCAAAGGGCAGCCTCATCTCCTTTCTCGTCTTACGCTTGTCGGGTCAGAACAGTCGCCTCCACATTTCGAATTGTCCAGCTCCGGCTCCTTGGTCCTCGAGTCATAAGAAAGAATCAAAGGCAAAGGGCGGCCTTTGCTTCTTTCCCGTCTTATGCTTGTTGGAACAGAACAGTCGCCTCCGCTTTTCGGGCTATGTTATACTATACTAAGTTTAAAACGACTTAAAGGGCAGGTGCATATAGATGTTGACAGAGCAAAGAGTGAGAGAGCTTTTGGGTGATGTGAAGGAACCGTTCATACATAAAACACTGGGTGAACTGAATGCGATCCAGGAAGTTAGTGTGAAGCCAGAGAAGAATCACGTGAGTGTGAAGATTGCTGTTGCGAAAACAGGGACAGCGGAACAGCTTCAGCTGCAGACGCAGATTGTGGAATTGCTTAAGAAGAATGGTGCAGACTCTGTGGGCCTTCGCTTTAGCGAGCTGCCTGCGGAGGAATTGGCCAAGCACCGTTCTCCGGAAAAAGAGGATAAAGGGCTTTTATCAGAAGACAGCAAAACCAAATTTATTGCGATCGCCAGCGGTAAAGGCGGTGTCGGAAAGTCCACTGTGTCAGTCAACCTTGCTGTATCATTGGCGCGCCTCGGAAAAAAGGTCGGACTGGTCGATGCAGATATCTATGGGTTCAGTGTTCCTGATATGATGGGCATCACAAAGCGCCCGGTTGTCAGGGAAGGGCGGATCATCCCGGTTGAACGCTTTGGGGTGAAAGTCATATCCATGGGCTTTTTTGTTGAAGATAATGCACCAATCATCTGGAGGGGGCCGATGCTTGGCAAAATGCTGAACAGCTTCTTCAATGAAGTGGATTGGGGCGAGCTGGATTATCTGCTGCTTGACCTTCCTCCTGGAACAGGGGATGTGGCGCTGGATCTTCATACGATGCTTCCTTCCTGCAAAGAGATCATCGTCACCACTCCGCATCCGACAGCAGCTTTTGTTGCTGCGCGCGCAGGTGCAATGGCGTTGAGAACCGAGCATGAAATTGTCGGTGTAATTGAAAACATGGCCTTCTTCGAAAGTAAGCTGACTGGCGAGAAAGAATATGTCTTTGGCCACGGCGGCGGGGATAAGCTTGCTGATGAGCTAAGAACAAATGTCTTAGGGCAGCTGCCTTTGGCGCAGCCGGACTGGAATGATGCAGACTTTGCGCCATCCATTTATGATAAAGATCACAGGCTTGGTAAAATCTATACAGACATTGCGGAAAAAGTCATTCAATCAGTATAAAAAAGTGCCTCAGGCGAATCTTCGCCTGAGGCATTTTTACAATGAGATAGAGGATCAGGAACCTCCGCCGCTGTCCCCGCCTTCTCCGCCGCCTCCGCCGCTTTCACCGGATCCGCCGCCTTCGCTTTCTTTGCCGCCGCTCTTCACTTCTTCTGTAGCCTTGATGATCATATCCTGTATCTTGGCTTTGTATATAGGGCTTTCGAAAGTCTCAGTCATCACCTTCTGGAGATGCTCCCTGTATTCGTTGCTTTTTAAAATGGTTGTGACTTCTTTCTCTAATTCAGGATCTTTCAGGACTTCCACCATCATTTTTCGATATTCGGGATCTTTCATCAGATCTTTTAAAAGCTTTTCATTTTCTTTTTCCATACTTTTTGCCATGCTTTCGGCAAATTTAGGATCCTCAAAAGATTTTTTCCAGAATTCAGTCCCTTTATCAGATGTTAAGGTCCTCTCAATCGTATCGGAAACCATTGCCTGGTCCATTACAAGCTGCTGTTTTAGCTTTTCGTCTCCCATCAATTCCTGCAGCGCCTTCTTGCCATCATCGGTCTTTAATATATCGACAATCATTTTCTTTGTCTGATCATAGTCCATTTGGCCGCTGCCTGATTCGGCAGCCTGGCCGCAGCCCGAAACGGCAAGGAGGAGGATAAGTGGGAGGAGCCGGAATATTTTGTACATGATTGAAAGCTCCTTTCAGGATTGTCCCTAACCTTAGAATGGTGATTTGGGGCAAATATTATTCGTTTGGCGAGTAATGCCTAGATTTTTCATACTTTGGTTGGTACAATCATATAGGTGAATGACTATCGCTATGGAGGCTTAATATATAATGACCAGCCGTAATTGGGTAAGGTTGTTTTTGTCCACTCTGCTTTTGGGTGCAATTGCAACCGGTATCACAGGATTTATTGTCAGGTGGGAAGAATATCAGCCGTTATTTGCTGATTTTGAAGTTCTTGAAATCATCTCTGTATTATTTTGGCTAGCAGGAGTGGGCTTGATTTTCAGCATCTTGAGCCAAATGGGCTTTTTCGCATATTTAACCGTACACCGGTTTGGATTAGGTATTTTCAGGTCTTTATGGAATGGCGTACAGGTTGTCCTTATATTATTCGCCTTATTCGACCTTGTATACTTAAGATACAGCAACTTTGCTGAAAACGGGGAAAGCTATGGACCTTATATTGCCCTGGCGCTAATCGTATTGGCAGCGGGGCTGGCGGCAGCATTCCTAAAGGCAAGGCAGACAAACAAAGGGGCATTCATCCCTGCACTGTTCTTCATGGTGGTGGTAACCAGTGTGGAGTGGACACCTGCACTGAGGGTAAATGAAGAAAGCTGGGTATATCTCATGCTTTTCCCTCTGCTTATCTGCAATGCCTATCAGCTTTTGATCCTGCATAAGCTGAATGAAAGCTCAATGAAAAAGAGGGAAGCCATCAAGGCTGCAAAATGATCCGGACATACAAAAAGGCGGGCCGCTGACTACAGGCCCGTCTTTTTTGCTGTATTATTTTATCTCATTTGATTTCGTGCTTGCGTTTGCCATCATTTCAGATACTGAAACCAGTTTTAGGCCTTTGTCTTTATAATTGCCTATAATGGCAGGGAGAGCTTTGGCCGTTTGTTTGGCCGAATCGGAGGCATGCAGGAGAATGATATCTCCTTTCCCGGCCTTGGCAGCATTTTCTGCAATCCTCTCAACGCCTGGATTAGTCCAATCTTTTGAGTCGATGCTCCAGTGTACAACCGTATAGCCCATCTTTTCTGCCACATTCAGTGTCTTTTGATCAAAATGGCCTGTTGGCGCCCTTACCAGCTTAATATCCTTTACATTCAGCTTCTTGAAAGCTTCCTGCCCTTTGGCAAGGTCCTGGCGGATTTTGCTTTCTTCCAGGTCTGTATAATCCTTATAATCATAGCCAAGCATTCCAATCTCATACCCTTCTTTAACAATGCGTGCAACCAGCTCCGGATGCCTCTCCGCCCAAGAACCGGATAAGAAGAAAGTTGCAGCCTTGACGTTTTGCTTCTTCAGAACATCGAGTATGGGTTCGGCTTTTTCATCACCCCAGCCTATGTTAAATGTCAGGGCAGCATCCTTCTCTCCTTTGTAAATCGCCTTTGGTCCATCATTTGCCGAGAAAACTGGCATGTGAATAATATTCTCCATATACAAAAACCAGGCAGTAAAGAAGGAGGCAATAATGATAAGCAGCCCCTGTTTAATGGCCTTTCCGTTTACCACATAAAAAAAGTTCATCCAATCACCTCGTCCACAAAGAATCCTTGTCTTATTTTTATGAACACAAAAAGCAAATATGACTTAAATGATTTTTCCGCCAAAATTTTGATTTATTTTCTGTTCGTTTCATAAAAAACAGGGTAATGGAAAATACTACAAAAACCTTAAAAGACAAGGAGCGATACAATGCTTGGAATGCTGATCAATGAAAGGGAATTGAAAGAGATGGAATACTTGATTAAAAGAGAGATGGATGAGATTCTCTTTGATCTGAAAGATGAACGGATTGACCATATAGTGAAAAGAGCAATGGGGGAAAGGTATAAGATTTTGTTTTCCCTGTTTAAGCGGATCGCCCCTGAGAATGAGTGCATTAAATATATGCCTGCGCCGCAGCTGAAGGAACTTTAATTTTTTTTGGATATATTGTTGACTTCTTAATATTATCTTGGTATATTAATAAGCGTCGCTGATGACGCAAAACAAACTTAAGAAAAGTTGTTGACAAGTTATCTGCGCTGTGTTAAATTAATAAAGTCGCTCCTGAGCGGCATAGATTGTTCTTTGAAAACTGAACGAACAAAAACGTCAACGTTAATCTTAATTTTTTATCAGAGCTAAATCTTACTCT
>NZ_JASHIV010000023.1:0-59704 GCF_030733525.1 Bacillus sp. MMSF_3328
CGACAAGCATAAGACGATCAGGACGGAAGGTTGTTCTTTAACCTTCTGGCCTGATTGGCTTATGACTCGAGGGGCTAACCCCCTAACCAGGGCACCCTGAACTGCAGATATTTGCGAGTTTTCAACTATATTTGCGGGTTTTTCAATATATTTGCGACATTTCTGATATATTTGCGAGTTTGTCATTTTATTTGCGAGTTCCCCCATATATTTGCGTCTGCCCTACTTCAGCCTTCCCCTCACCCGATTAAACACCGCACAGATTCCACGCCCGCATAAAAAAGGAAATTTCAGAAAAATGTCAGTGCTTGTCAAATGGCGCCTGGGTTTGTGCTATAATGTATGTGGTTTTGGGGGTTTATAAAATGAAGGGGGAAAAACATAATTTGAACAATAAATTCAGGTCCTGGCTAAGCCTTTTTACAAATAAAAAGACAGTAAAAGGCGCTTCTATTACCTATCAAGTCGTGTGGAATTTAACTCTTCTGTTCATTATACTCGTTGTTCTCGGAGGAGCTTTTGCAGGAGGAGTGGGTGCCGGGTATTTTGCCTCCCTGGTGAAAGATGAGCCGATCCGTTCCTATGAGAGCATGAAGAAAGATATATACAATTATGAAGAAACATCAGAGCTTTATTTTGCCGATAATGTCTACCTCGGAAAGCTCCGCACAGACCTTGAGCGGGAGGAAGTAAAGCTTGAGGATGTATCAGAATATCTGAAGGACGCAGTCATTGCGACAGAGGATGAATATTTTTATGAGCATGATGGTGTTGTGCCAAAAGCAATTCTGCGCGCACTCTACCAGGAAGTATCAAACAGCGCTGTACAAAGCGGCGGAAGCACCCTGACACAGCAGCTGATCAAGAATCAGATTCTGACAAATGAAGTGTCATTCGAGAGGAAGGCAAAAGAAATCCTGCTCGCGCTCCGGCTCGAAAAATTCTTTGATAAAAAAGAAATCCTTGAAGCCTACCTGAATGTGTCAACATTCGGGCGCAATTCATCCGGCCGGAATATCGGCGGCGTACAGGCAGCAGCAAAGGGAATTTTCGGGGTTCCTGCCAAAGACCTGAATATTGCCCAGTCCGCTTTTATCGCCGGTCTTCCGCAGAGCCCTTTCGGATATACCCCTTTTACAAACAAAGGGACCGTCAAAGAGGATCTGGAACCTGGATTGTCAAGAATGAAGACCGTTCTGAAACGGATGTATGACGACGGAAAGATTTCCGATAAAGAATATCAAGAAGCTCTTGCTTATGATATTACCAAAGATTTCGTTCCTGCAGGCTCAAGTGCGGTAGAAAAATATCCTTGGGTCACATTTGAAATTGAGGAGCGTGCAGCCGAAGTCATGTCCAAGGTGCTGGCTGAAAAAGACGGCGCAATGGAGCAGTACAACAGTGACGAAGAAACCAAGCAGCGATACCTCGCTCTGGCTGATAAGAATCTGCGCCAAAACGGCTACAAGATCCATTCAACCATCAATAAGGAAATCTACGATAGAATGCAGCAGGTAAAAAATCAGTATCAGCATTACGGTCCTGATAAAGCCCAGAAGATGACTGATCCAGATACCGGAGAAGAGGTAAGCATCATGGAACCGGTCGAGGTCGGTGCTGTCCTCATCGAGAATTCTACCGGAAAGATCATCAGCTTTGTGGGCGGCCGTGACTATAAGAAAGAAAAGCTGAATCACGCCACACATGCGGTCAGGCAGAACGGCTCTACCATGAAGCCGCTTCTGGTTTACGCACCTGCCTTTGAGCTTGGAAAAGCATCTCCGGGCACCATACTTCCAGATGTGCCGCTGATGCTTGCACCTGGCTTGAATAGGCCATGGCCAAATAACTATGATTTGCGCTATACCGGACTTGTAACGGCAAGATATGCTCTTGCGAAATCTTATAACGTACCTGCCGTCAAGCTATACAAGGATATTGTCGGCCAAAGGCCGGCAGAATACCTGAAAAAAATGGGCTTTACCTCGCTGATTGAACCGGATTATACGAACCTGTCCACTGCTATCGGATCTCTTGAAAACGGTGTGACCGTTGAAGAGAACACTAATGCATTCGGGACATTTGCCAACAGCGGCAAATTCGTTGATGCCTATATAATTGATAAAATCACTGACAGAGACGGGAATATCGTTTACCAGCATAAACCTGAGCCTGTTGAGGTCTTCAGCCCGCAGACGGCATATCTTACTTATGATATGATGCGGGATGTCATTAACAGCGGTACAGCCACTTCTTTGAAAAACAGACTGAAATTCAGTTCTGACTGGGCCGGGAAAACCGGTACAGGCAATATGTTCCATGATGCATGGTTTGTAGCGACGAACCCGAATGTTTCTTTCGGCATCTGGACAGGATATGACACGCCCAAGTCATTAAAAACAGGCGGCATGAGCTACAGCATGAGGAATATTTATCTTTGGGCAGATTTGATGAATGCAGCCTACGATGTTGCCCCGGATCTCGTTGATCCGAGCGAAAGCATCAAGATGCCAGGCGGGATTGTCAGAAGATCCTTCTGCGGTGTATCCGGCCTTCTCCCATCAGAAGCCTGCTCACAGGCCGGCCTGGTGGAGACAGACCTGTTTAACAGCAAGTATGTGCCAACCAAAACGGATGACAGCCTTGTGAATGGTAAATTCGTCCGCATTGGCGACAGAAAATATCTGGCGCTTGATTCAACGCCAGCCGAATTTGCTGAATCAGGGCTTATCCTTAACCCTGATTATATTGAAAAGCTATTTGGCGTGAATGTGGATCCTGGCCAGCTGATCCCGCAGAAGGACAGATGGTCTAAAGTTCTCGTTCCCCAGGATAAAATCGAGGATAACGGCAAAACACCTTCCGCTCCATCAATCAAAGCTTCAGGAAGCTCCATTGTATGGGGGCAGCATCCTGAATCAGATGTGATCGGCTACAGGGTCTACAGCGGCGGAGCCAAAGTCGGCAGCGTGAGAGCTGGCTCTGGCCTTTCATTCAGCGGCGGCAATGGTTCCTATTATGTCACGGCCGTCGATATTGCCGGCAGGGAATCAGGTGCATCAAACACGATTCAGATCGGCCAGGCCGCTCCGCCGGTGACGGATAAGCCGAAGGAAACGAAGCCGTCCGATCCTCCTGGAAATAAACCAGAGGAAAAGCCGGAAGACAAACCGGATGAAGAAAAGCCTGCTGAAAATGAACCAAACCCAGATGATGGAGGTCAGGATGAAAGCGGCAGTGAATAATATAACAAAGGGAGAAGCCAATATGGCTTCTCCCTTTGTGTTAATCTTCCATTGTCGATAAATCGCCTGTAGGCAGATCCAGTTCCCATGCTTTAAGGACCCGGCGCATGATTTTTCCGCTCCGTGTTTTTGGAAGCTTGTCGCGGAATTCGATTTCGCGCGGCGCTGCATGAGCGGCCAGGCCTTTTTTGACAAACTGGCGGATATCTTCAATCAATTCGTCAGACGCTTCATAGCCATCTCTCAGTGCAATGAAAGCCTTGATGATTTCCCCGCGGACAGGGTCCGGTTTGCCAATGACCCCAGCTTCAGCGACAGCCGGGTGTTCAACAAGCTTGCTCTCTACTTCGAATGGCCCTACCCGCTCTCCGGAGGTCATGATGACATCATCAATTCGCCCCTGGAACCAGAAATAGCCGTCTTCATCCATATAAGCTGAGTCACCGGAAACATACCAGTCTCCAGGCATGAAATAGGATTGATATTTCGGTTCGTTATTCCAGATCGTCTGCATCATGGACGGCCAGCCTTTTTTGATGGCCAGATTCCCCATCCTGTGAGGCGGAAGGATATTTCCCTGATCATCCACAATGGCGGCTTCTACGCCTGGTATCGGCTTGCCCATGGATCCCGGCTTGATCTCCATGCAAGGATAATTACAGATCAGCTGTGCACCGGTTTCAGTCATCCACCATGTATCATGGATCCTCAAATGGAAGACCTTCATTCCCCATCTGACAACTTCAGGATTCAGAGGCTCCCCGACACTTAAAATATGGCGCAGGCTGCCCAGGTCGAAGTTCTTCACCACTTCGTCTCCTGCACCCATCAGCATACGGAAGGCTGTTGGCGCACTGTACCAGACCGTCACTCCATATTCCTCGATCATTTTATACCATGTTTCAGGATTGAATCGCCCGCCGACAATAACATTCGACGCACCAGAAAGCCATGGAGCAAAGATTCCATAGGAAGTCCCTGTCACCCATCCAGGATCAGCCGTACACCAGTAGACATCCTCTTCCTGCAGATCCAGCACCCATTTGGCTGTCTGGTAATGCTGGATCATAGCGTTATGTACATGCAGGACTCCTTTTGGCTTCCCTGTGGAGCCGGATGTATAATGAAGGATCAGCCCATCTGTGCGTTCCACCCACTCTATCCCCAGTTTTGTGCCGGCCTCGGCGAATCTTTTATTAAAGTCGATAAACGGGCCATCTTCTTCTATTCGATCCCCAACCAGGAATACAGTCTTCAAATCTGGAAGCTCATCCACCGGCACCCGGCCAAGCAGCTCTGGCGTTGTGACCAGAACTTTCGCCCCCGAGTCTTCAAGGCGGTCGCGGACTGCTCCTTCCATGAACGCTTCGAATAAAGGCCCTACAATAGCCCCGAGCTTAATGGCTCCAAGGACAGAGAAATACAATTCAGGCGAACGCGGCATAAAAATAAAGACGCGATCCCCTTTCTCGACATCACCATAATTTTTTAAAACATTGCCGGCCTTGTTGGAAAGATCCTTCATTTCCTTGAAGGTATACTTCTCTTTTCTTTGGCCGTCCCGGTAATATAATGCCACTTTGTTTTTCCGGAAAGATTCTGCATGTCGGTCTATGGCTTCATAAGCCATATTGACTTTCCCGGTCTCGCTCCACGAAAACTCTTTTTCTGCTTCCTTCCAGTCAAATTGACTGTACAGTTCGTCATAGTTTGCCAGATTGAAATTTCCCTGGACTGCTGGCAGCGCTTCCACTTTCATTTGCATGCTCCCCCTTTTACAATGTTTGTCATTATTATAGTACAAAACATTTCTTTTCTCAATTTTTAAAATATTGCAAGCGATTGCGGTCAGCCGATTTAATACTTTTGTCATACAGGAAATATACGAAACTTCAAGATTAAATATTTGCAATTTATTGATAAAATAGTTTGGAAGCGCTTTTACTGCTGTTTTTTATGTATAATAGGAGTACAACTGAAATGCAATGATTTTTTGGTGGTGAATCGATGGAACATACAATGACTTATAATGCGAAAGAATTGAAGACAGTTAAAGGGAGCCTGATCATCGAGGGTCCCGTCCCGTCAGAAAAATTGGCACAGTATGAGTTTCACGAGGACCTGGTCGCATTCCGCCCTCCGCAGCAGCAGCATAAGGCCCTGATTGAAATCGCGTCCCTTCCGGAAGGCAGGATCATCATCGCCCGGGACGGGATGACGATTGTCGGCTATGTGACCTATCTGTACCCCGATCCCCTCGAAAGATGGTCGGAAGGCAATATGAAAAACCTGATAGAGCTGGGAGCCATTGAGGTGATCCCGAAGTTCAGGGGTGCAGGCACAGGAAAAAGCCTTTTGCAGGTGTCCATGATGGATGATTATATGGAAAATTATATTATCATAACGACAGAATATTACTGGCATTGGGACCTTAAAGGGACAGGACTGAATGTGTGGGAATATCGCAAGGTAATGGAAAAAATGATGAATGCAGGCGGGCTCGAATGGTATGCCACGGATGATCCTGAAATCAGTTCCCATCCGGCCAACTGCCTGATGGCAAGGATCGGCAAAAGGGTGGACCCTGAATCCATCCAGAGATTTGACCAGCTCCGCTTTATGAACCGATTTATGTACTAGCCTTTTCTATTTCTCTAGTTAAGGGGGAAAATCTCCATGATTGTAGAAGACATAATGAAAGTCGATGTTGCCGCACTCTCTCCTGACCATTCTATTGCAGAAGCCCTCCGGCTTATGAATGACAGGAAAATCCGCCATCTTCCGATCATAGATTCGGAGCGCCGGTTAGTCGGCATCATTTCTGACAGGGATATCCGCGATGCAGCTCCTTCCATTTTCCAGCTGGATGCCGACAGGAGCGAGCTGGGCAAGCCGCTGAAGGCAATCATGAAAACAGATATCATCACCGGCCATCCGCTTGATTTTGCGGAGGAAATTGCAGCAGTGCTATATGAACATAATATTGGCTGCGTCCCAATCGTGAAGGAAGGGACACTGGTCGGCATTGTAACGGAAACGGATCTGCTTTATACCCTGGTGGAGCTGACAGGCGCCAACCAGCCAGGTTCCCAAATAGAAGTGAGGGTTCCGAACAGGGCCGGCGTTCTGTCAGACCTGACAGAGGTTTTCAAAGATCGCAAGGTCAATATCCAAAGTGTCCTCGTCTACCCTGACAAGCAGGATGAACAATTTAAAATCATTGTGCTCCGGGTCAGGACCATGAATCCGCAAACCTTGATATCAGACCTGAAAAAGGCCGGACATCATGTGCTGTGGCCGAATGGCCAGGGGATGCTGCCATGACCCGCGACAGCATTTTTATTTTTTCAGAGGAGCTGCTGAACTATAAGTTCAATCCCCAGCATCCTTTTAACCAGCTGAGATTAAAACTTACACTTGATCTTCTTCAGCAGGCCGGAGCAATTGATGCCGGCAGCATCATTCCGCCCAGACCTGCTTCCGATGAGGAAATATGCCTTATCCATGATCCCAATTATGTACAGGCGGTGAAGCTGGCAGGCCAGGGCAAGCTTCCGGCAGAAATGGCCGAAAGCTATGGAATTGGTACAGAGGATACTCCGATATTTGCTGATATGCATGAAGCAAGCTCCCTGCTTGTCGGGGGAAGCCTGACTGCGGCAGATTATGTAATGGAGGGCAAAGCGCAGCATGCCCTCCATCTCGGCGGAGGCCTTCACCACGGTTTCCGCGGCAAAGCTTCGGGATTCTGCATTTATAATGACAGCTCTGTTGCCATAAAATATCTTCAGGAAAAATATAAAGCCCGTGTCCTGTATATCGACACTGATGCACACCACGGTGACGGTGTTCAATGGGCGTTCTATGATGATCCTGATGTGTGCACCCTGTCTATCCATGAAACAGGCCGCTATCTTTTTCCAGGGACCGGCAATGTCAATGAAAGAGGGCAGGGGAAAGGGTATGGCTATTCTTTTAATATCCCGGTGGACGCTTTTACGGAAGATGAATCATGGCTTCAGGCTTACCGCGATTCAGTAAGAGAGATCGCCGACTTTTTCCGCCCTGACGTCATTGTGACACAGAATGGCGCCGACTCTCATTATTTGGATCCGCTTACACATTTATCTGCGACCATGAAAATCTATCGCGAAATTCCTAAGCTGGCCCATGAAATAGCCCACCAATATTGTGATGGAAGATGGATTGCCGTCGGCGGAGGCGGCTATGATATCTGGCGGGTTGTGCCAAGGGCCTGGGCCCTGATCTGGATGGAGATGACGGGAAACCCCAATTGCTATGGGAGATTGCCGGAGGGATGGATTAAGACTTGGAAAGATCAGGCTCCGGTAGAGCTGCCGGAAGAGTGGGATGATCCTGACAATCTGTATCCGCCCATCCCGCGAAAACCTGAAATAACTGAGAAAAATGCCAATACAGCAGCCAAGGCTCTGTATCCTATCCGGAATAAGACACATTCTGAATCCCTCTAGTCTTTCCGGCAAAAAATCCTGCCAGCCATGCCCTTTGTCCAAGCTCATCCTTTCAGTTTGCATACAATATGCTGCGATGCTTTCTATGAAAGGAGATATGCAAATTGGGGAAAATGAGGACTCTCTCCACAGGTGTCCTGCGCAAAGAGCCAGGGACAGTGGCTGCGGTTATCAATCTGGCCAATACAGGGCAAAGCGTGCAGGAAGTGACTGTGGAAGTATGGAACTGGTCGTCCTATTCAAAACCGGCAAAGCTTCCCGTCCTGATTGGGAAGAATAATGCGGTGATGTTCCCGCATAAGCTGGAATCTGAGAAGCTGGCGGTCATGTATACAAATCTTGCTGGTGTACTTTTCTATGAAATCCGGATTATCGGCGGCGATGAAGTTATAGCGAATTGCTTTGGCAGGAATGCCAGCCTTGCTGCCCAGGAAGGAAACACAGTTCTTCACCAGCAGCTTACGCCAATAGGCGGGAATGATGATGGCAAATTTGAGTTCAATTTAGAATCCTTGCCCTGGCCATGGCTGCTCTCGGAGTTTGGAAAGAACTTTCTGGACAAGAAATAACAAATGGAATAGAAAAAAGGCTGTTTCTCAAGAAAGAGATACAGCCTTTTTCCTATTCCTATGAATCTGTATTTTCCTCATAGCGGGGATCTGAAATGATAACTTCAACACGCCGGTTCTTTTCAAGATTTTCCGCCGAATCATTCGGGACGAGCGGCCGGGTGTCTCCGTAGCCAACAGCAATAAAGCGTTTGCTGTCAACGCCTGTGCCTGCCAGATACCTGATGACACTGCTTGCCCGCGCGGCAGAAAGCTCCCAATTTGACGGATATCGGTAGGTGGCAATCGGCCTGTTGTCCGTGTGCCCCTCTACCTTGACTAGGTTCGGCATACCGGCAAGCAGTGACCCCACCTTATCCAGAAACCCGCTGTTCCTGTCGATGATTTCGGCTTCACCTGATTCAAAAAGCACCTGCTCTTGAAGGACCAGCACCACACCTCGCTCTGTCCGGTTGGCCACAATAACATCCTCAAGGCCGTTCTTTTCAAGATAGCCTTCCACTTCCTGCAGAAGGTTCTCCAGTCTCTCCTCTTCCTGCCTGTCCGAATCCGGCCCCTGGTTCACAACATTCTTGTCATTTTCCGAAGGATTTTCAAATGGAATGATTGAAGGATAAAAATCCATGAACTGCTTGTCCTGGAACGATTCAGAAACGGCCTTGAATTTGACAATATCAATCTGCGACATAGAAAATAACAAAATGAAGAATACGAGGATAAGAGTGACAAGATCAGAAAATGTCACCATCCACTTTGGCGCACCCTTCGGCTCTGTTCTCGGTCGTCTGTTAATCGCCATATTCTAGGCCCTCCGCTGATGCTTGAGCCTCATACTTCTCTTTTCTTTCCTGGGCAGAAAGGAAAGCGCCCAGCTTTTCTTCCAGCAGCCTCGGGTTCTGCCCTGCCTGTACACCGAGAACGCCTTCAATGACAATTTGTTTCAGAAATACTTCCTTCTCAGTTTTCAGCAGAAGCTTGGCTGCCATCGGCAAAAAAACAAGATTGGCCAACAGCGAACCATATAAGGTCGTGAGGAGGGCAATTGCCATGTTCGGCCCAAGGCTTGCAGGATCATTCAGATTCTTCAGCATCAGTACAAGCCCGATGAGAGTCCCGATCATCCCCCAGGCAGGAGCATATTCTCCCGCTTTTTCAAGGATGCTCCTTCCCTTCCGGTGCCTTTCCTCCATGGCCGCAATCTCGGCATTCATAATATCATTGATCACATCCGGCTCGAGCCCGTCGACCGCCAGCAGGACACCCTTCCTGATAAAAGGATCTTCCATCTGTTCTATCTCGGTTTCAAGGGACAGCAGTCCTTCCCGGCGGGCCTTGTCCGATAGCTTGACAAATACATCGATGATCTCGGCCAAATTCTTTTCATCATTTGAAAAAGATTGGCGGACCACTGTAAAGGAATGCTTGATGTCCCTCAATGGAAAGCTGACCAGCAGGCCGGAACTCAGTCCGCCAAGGACAATCAGCATAGAAGCGGGATCCACAAAAGACAGGAAGCCGCTGAAGCCCCCGTTTGTCATAATTCCAAAAACCAGCATTGCAAAACCGATAAACAAGCCAATCGGTGTAAGAGTATCGAGCTTTCTCATAATTCCTCTCCCTGGTTAGCTTATAATCCAATAACACCTGAGAGCAGAATCCCCTGATCCTGGCATGAAGGATTCTGCCCGCTCTCTTTTTATATCGGCATTATTATTATTTTGTTGAGTCTCGATATTCAATCCGGTGAGGCAGGACGACAATGTTTTCCGTTACTTTCTCTTTGTTCATATATTTGGTCAGGAGGCGCATGGCAACCGCCCCGATATCATAAAGCGGCTGGACGACGCTCGTAAGCTGCGGCCTTACCATCAAAGCAAGGCGTGTGTTGTCTGAGCTGATGACTTCAACGTCGTTAGGTACAGAAAAGCCTTTGTCCTCTGCACCATGGACAACACCCAGGGCCATTTCATCAGACCCGGCAAAGATGGCTGTCGGCTTTACAGATGCCTCCATCAGCTTTTCAAACGCTTCGATTCCGGAATCATACGTATAATCTCCTTCTGCAACCAGCTCTTCCCTATATTCAATGCCTGCTTCACTGAGTGCCCTTTTGTAGCCGGCAAGCTTTTTCGCTTCATTGATCGGTTCATGCAGCGGCCCGATGGCAATGCCGATCTCCTTATGGCCTTTTTCAATGAAAGTCTGTACCGCATCATAAGCGGCCTGCTCGTAATTGATATTAACAGAAGGAATTTTCTCTGATTCCTCAATGGAACCGGCCAGAACGATCGGTACTGGGGATTTTTCGAACTCATCCACATGTTCAGCTGTAATATTTCCGCCCATGAATACGATCCCGTCCACTTGCTTGCCCAGCATAGTATTCAGCAGGTGAAGCTCTTTATCTTTATTCTGATCAGAATTGCTCAGGATAATATTGTACTTATACATCGTTGCAATATCCTCGATGCCCCTTGCCAGCTCTGCAAAGAAGGTGCTGGAAATATCCGGGATGATGACGCCTACAGTGGTCGTTTTCTTGCTGGCAAGTCCCCTGGCAACGGCATTTGGACGGTATCCAAGCCTCTCGATGACCTCAAGCACTTTTTTCCTTGTTGCAGGTTTTACGTTCGGGTTTCCGTTTACTACACGGGAAACCGTTGCCATTGAAACATTTGCTTCACGGGCAACATCATAGATTGTTACATTCATTTAAAACACTCCTTTTTCACTTGAACATTCCTCTTTTACCACACTGTCTTAGCCAGTATCCTTTGCCAATCAGCTTTATTAATAAAAGGCTTTGTTAAACATTGCTGTTAAATTTTAGGATCATTTCAACTGTGCTGAAATCGTGTGAAACAAAGTTTCGCACGCATGAGCCCGAAATCAACAAGGTACACTAACACAGCCTAATAAAAAGAAAAATATAAATTGATTTGGCCATGCATTTTTTAAGTTCATTACTTATGTTGTCCTGATATCCCAAACAGTAACGCAATTTTCCTGTTTGTGAATAACTAAACTTGTCTAATTATGTCTTTAATCATACGACAGACAGGCGTTTGCCGCAATGTAAAGCCCTTTTATTTTACAAAAAAGCGGCGATTTATTCAAAGACATAACTCCGTAAATGCCAAAACCTCTTTATATTTTATGCAAATGACCTTCCCATCAAAGAAAAGGGCTCTCCTGAAAAAATCAGAAGAGCCCTTTTTATATAGCCGGCAAAGGAATATCCCTGTATGCTCTGCCTTATACTTTTACAAAGGAAGAAGCCTTAAGCTGTGCCATGAAATCGTCAAACTGATTCAGGTCCATCTGCTGTGCTGAATCCGAGAGAGCAACCGCAGGATCAGGGTGGACTTCGGCCATGACGCCGTCTGCACCGATTGCCAGTGCTGCTTTGGCAGTTGGAAGAAGCAAATCCCTTCTTCCGGTAGAGTGGGTGACATCGACCATAACAGGAAGATGCGTTTCCTGCTTCAAGATTGGAACGGCAGAAATATCAAGCGTATTGCGTGTTGCACGTTCGTATGTGCGGATGCCCCTCTCGCAGAGGATGATCTGCCCATTGCCCTGAGCCATGATATATTCAGCGGCATTGATGAATTCTTCAATGGTAGCCGCAAGGCCCCTCTTAAGCAATACCGGTTTATTGGCTGCACCCGCTGCTTTCAGGAGCTCAAAGTTCTGCATATTCCTTGCACCGATCTGAATGACATCCAGGTATTCTGAAGCTGTTTCAATATCAGCAGGATTGACTATTTCACTGATAACAGCAAGGTCATATTCATCTGCGACTCTCTTCAGGATTTTCAGGCCTTCAAGTCCCAGCCCCTGGAAATCATAAGGAGAGGTTCTAGGCTTATAGGCACCGCCGCGGAGAAGCTTCATGCCCTTGGCCTTTACTGCTGCCGCAACTGTAGCCACTTGTTCATAGGACTCGACAGCACATGGCCCAAAGACAAAATGCGGGTTGCCGTCGCCGATTTTTTCGCCTCTTAAATCGACAACGGTATTTTCTGGCTTTTTCTTCCGGGAAACAAGGAGCGCTTTGCGGTGGTCATCTTTCTGCAGTTCAAGCCCTGCCTTAAAGATTTCCTTGAACAGGTGCTCGATCGTTGAGTTTTCAAACGGCCCCTCGTTATGTTCTTTAATGGAATCCAGCATTTTTCTTTCACGGACAGGATCATAGCGGTTAACACCCTGAGTTTCCTTAACCCTTCCAATTTCCTGAACAAGGCTTGCCCTCTCGCTGATCAATGATAACAGCTGAAGATTGATTTCCTCTACTCGTTCGCGCAGCTGATCTAATTCTTTATTGCTCATCATGTCCCGTCCCTTCTCTTTGGCTGAACCGAAGTATTGCGCCCTAAATTAGCATCCGCAACGGTTCTTCTTTATCGGCCTGTTAAAATATGATACATTTTTTATAATTAGGGATTATTATATATGAATTAACTGCCAATGTCACGTATTTTTTCTTTATTAATTAAACGCTTTTAAGCATTAAAGAAATTTACCTATGGAGATAGGCTTAAGTTTCCTCTATCCTGTAAAAGAAGGTGCATCCCTTGCTTAAAAATAAAATATTCGCCCTTGATATCGGCACCCGTTCAGTGGTCGGAATCATCCTGGAAGAACAGGACGGGCAGTTCAAAGTAATAGATATCCACACGAAAGAACATAAAGAACGAGCCATGCTTGATGGACAGATCCACAACGTCATCTCTGTATCCAAAATCATCGCTGAGATTAAGGAAGACCTTGAAGCAGCCCATGGCCCCTTAAAAAAGGTCTGCGTCGCAGCTGCCGGAAGGGCCCTCAAAACTAAAAGGGCCCAGGCATCCGTCAATATCACCGGCAAGCCAATAATCCAGAAGGATGATATCCTCCATCTTGAGCTGAGCGCGGTTCAGCAGGCGCAGGCAGAAGTAGCGGAAGAGCAGAAGTCGGATAAAAGCCATTATTATTATTGTGTCGGATACTCTGTGCTGCATTACAGGCTGGATGGTGAAGAAATTGGCAATCTCATTGACCAGCAGGGAGAAGAAGCTTCAGTCGATATTATTGCAACATTCCTTCCCAGAGTGGTCGTTGAGTCGCTGATTTCTGCCCTCCACCGTGCCGGCCTTGAAATGCAGGCTCTTACACTCGAGCCTATTGCCGCCATCAATGTCCTCATACCGCCGTCCATGAGGAGGCTGAACGTTGCGCTTGTCGACATTGGGGCGGGTACTTCTGATATTGCCCTTACAGATTCCGGAACCGTTATTGCATATGGTATGGTCCCTGTTGCAGGGGATGAGATCACTGAGTCACTCAGCGATCAGCTTCTTCTCGATTTCCCTTTGGCTGAAGAAGCAAAACGGAAACTGCTTGATCACAATACGATTAAAACGACAGATATTCTCGGCTTTGAAACAGACTGGGACAGTGAAGATATTATTTCACAAATTGAACCGGCAATCGAAAAGCTTGCAGATTCGATTTGTAATGAAATTCTGCAGCTCAATAATCATAAATCTCCCAAGGCCGTCATGCTTGTGGGGGGCGGGAGCCTTACGCCGCGCCTGCCCCAAATGGTTGCAGCCCGCCTGGAACTCCCGGAGAACCGGGTTGCCATCAGGGGGATTGATGCAGTCGCTTCCCTGGCCTTCGCCGACCATATATTAAAAGGCCCTGATCTTGTTACGCCGGTTGGGATAGCGATAGCGGCCTTGCAGTCTCCTGTCCAATACAGGACCGTTTATGTAAATGATCTGCCTGTCCGCCTTTTTGAAGTGAAAAAATTGACTGTGGGCGACTGCCTCCTTGCTGCCGGGATCAAAATGAGCAAGCTTTATGGAAAGCCCGGCATGGCCAAGATTATATCCTTGAATGGCCTAAGCATCACGATACCTGGAGAGCACGGCAATCCGCCTGTTCTGCTGCAAAATGGCTCTGCCTGTTCTTTGGATGACGGAGTCAAGGATGGAGATATGCTGACAGTTGCCAGGGGCGCTGACGGAAGAGCATCTTTTCTTAAAATTAAGGACCTGGTCGATACCATTCCGGATAAAAACGTGATCGTCAATGGGAAGGACTATAGTGTCAAAGCAATCATTTCCAAAAACGGTATAGCAGCGTCTTCGGAAGATTCTGTGGAGGACCGCGATAAAATTGAGTGCAGAAGTGCTGACAGCATTGAATCGGTCTTAAAGACTCTTAACCTGGGAGACTTATTAAAAAGCATAAAGCCCTTCCATCTGAGGATTAACGGAAAAGAAACATACATTCCCTCTCTTTCTGGAAGGCTGACCCGAAATGGGATTGATGCCAAACCTTCAAGCGGCTGTGAAGGTGGGGATGTGATTGAAGCCGCGGGAAAACACCAGGCGACAGTGGCCGAGCTGGCTGAAAAGAAGCAGCTGACACTTACGCGGACATTGCCTGTATTCTTTAACGGCGAGCGCATTACCCTGACAAGGGATGCAGCCGAGGTTTGGCGCGAAGATGTGAAGCTGAAAGCTGAGAGTATAATCAGGAGCGGGGATTCAATCCAGATCAGGAACCTCCCTGAAGAACCTTTTATTTTCCAGGATCTTTTCACCTATGTTGAAGTAAAGCCGCCCGCTCATGCAGCCGGCAGCTTTGAACTAATGAGGAATGGAAGGAAATGCTCCTTCCATGAACCGGTAAATGCTGGGGACACCCTCCATATCCACTGGCCTGAGCACATTAAAGTAAAATAAATTAAAAAGGCCGTCCCTTTACCGGAACGGCCTTTTGGTGTCAGCTGTTTTCACTTACAGCCTTCGCCAGTGAATCTTCCGTTATTTTCCAGTGTGATGCATGCCATACAACATCTTTGTTCAAGAAAAGAATCGCCTGAGGGGATTCATGCTTAATATGATATTCCTCAGCCACATGATTGGAGACAGGGCGGGCATCCTGTACAGTTAAAAAATAGGCAGGAACGCTGCTGTTAGAAGACGTGAAGCTTTCATACTCTTCATAAGCCGCCTGGCTTACAGGGCAGGTGGTGCTGTGCTTCAGTAGAAATGCCGGGCTCTTTTCTTCTAAAATGCTATTAAATTCTTCGATTGAATGTATTTGTTTCATCTTATTTCCTCCTGAAATAAAGAATGCGGCAGAGTCATTTTAACACTCCACCGCCTGATTTCCTAATTATCGGTATTTCATTTCTGTTTCATCAAAAGCGTTCTTTGTTTCCTCCAGCTTCTGCTGTATGCTTTCCCCATCCTCTTCTGAAAGCATTGCAGCTGAGCCGGAAGGCACTGTTTCAGTGAACGCCTCCTCTTCTTCGCTGGAATCCTCAGATTGGCTGCCGGCCTTTCCTGACATGCCCTTTACCTTTTCAACCAGGCCTGAAGACTGCTTTGAAACGCTCTGAGTAAGTGTGCTGGTCTTTTCTTTGGCTGCTGATGCCAATTCAGAACCTTTTGTCACAGCTGTCTCTTTAAGATGGCCAGTTTTCTCCTTCAGCACCGCAGCCTGCTCATTCAGGTCTGTCCTCAGCTCTTTCCCTGTCTTAGGGGCAAGGAATAATGCTGCCGCAGCACCCACCATTCCGCCGACCAGGGCACCAATCAGAAAATCCTTGGAATTAATATTATCTTCCTGCCTTGTCTCGTTTGCCTGCGTAGTCATTCTTTCATTGTAAGCCATGTGGGATCCTCCTACACTTCCTTTAATATTTTGCTCTTTCTCTTTCCCGGGCTCTCGCAGCCGCTCTTTCTACTGCTCTTTCTGCGGGCGGTATATCCTCAATATGGTTCTGGAGCGGAGAAGACTGCTGTTTGCGAATCTTCCACTTATCTTTCAGCTCAAGGAATACATTGCTCCATTGAACCACCTGGGAGATTTTATCCTTATTCTGTTCAACCTGCGTATTGACCGATGAAGAAATGGATTGAATCGTCCCATTGAACTTTCTGACAGAATCTCCGACATCCCTCACCGCATTGACCACTCCATTAAGGCTTTCCGACTTCTGCTGAATGTCGCTCGCAAGGGCATTCGTCTTATGAAGCAGAACAGTGGTCTCACGGGTTACACCGTCCAGCTGCTGTTCAAGCCCATCTAAGGTAGTTGACACACTATCCAATGTTGTCGCCAGGGATTTCAATGTTCGGGATAGGAAAATGACGAGCACTAAAAAGGCTACTGCTATTAAAGCCACGCTCAAATATAGAATAATTTCCAAAAGAAGCACCTCCATGATTGTTATATATTTATTCTATTACCCGGGGATAGGCACCCTAAACCAGGGCCGTCCTTGTAAGTAATTCCATCAGCCGGCCTGAATCTCCTGCTTTTTGCGGCATTTAGCATTATAATTGCAGGCTGTGTTAAACATTGCGGCTGATATTGGGGATCATTCAGCCAGATGTTCTTCATGGCTAAAAGGCGCTTGTAAAACAGATGAGTTTCACAATGAGCCAAAAATCAGCATGAACTAATAAAGCTGATTGCAGATTGACTATGTACGAAAATATTATATCCATCACCATGGAGCTTTTGCAAATCCCCACAGGCACAAGTGCCAGTATAATCATTTAAAGCAGAAAAAAGCTTTTTCGGGTACAATAATAGCTGTACGAAGAAATGAAGGAGGAATCAGGATGAAAGATCCCCGGATTCAAACATTGGCAAAAAATTTAATTAATTATTCAGTGCGCCTTCAAAAAGGTGAGAAAGTTTTAATTGAAAACTTTGGACTTCAGCGCGAACTGGTTACTGCACTTGTCGCTGAAGCCTATGCAGCGGGCGGCTTCCCGTTCGTGCTGCTGAAGGACCAGCAGGTCGACAGGGCGCTCCTGCTCGGCGCGCAGGATGAGCAGTTCGATATGATGGCTGACTTTGAAGCAAACGTGATGGGCAAGATGGATGCTTATATTGGCCTTAGATCTGGAGATAACATCAATGAACATGCCGATGTGCCGGATGATAAAATGAAAATCCACGGCAGCACGATCGGTAAGAAAGTCCACAGGGAAATCCGCGTGCCAAAAACAAAATGGGTTGTACTGAGATATCCTAACTCTTCAATGGCACAGCTTGCGAAAATGAGCACAGAGGCGTTCGAGGATTTCTATTTTAATGTCTGCAATCTGGATTACGGCAAGATGGACAAAGCGATGGACAGCCTTGTGGAGCTTATGGACAAAACAGACAAAGTAAGGCTGACAGGCCCCGGGACAGATTTGACCTTCTCCATTAAGGATATTCCGGCAATCAAATGCTCTGGACAGATGAATATTCCTGACGGCGAAGTCTATACGGCCCCTGTGAAAGATTCTGTTAACGGCGTGATTACATATAATACTCCATCTCCTTATCACGGATTTACTTTTGAGAATGTCAAGCTTACCTTTAAGGATGGAAAGATTGTTGAGGCGTCAGCAAATGATACAGACAGAATCAACAAGATCTTTGATACAGATGAAGGCGCCCGCTATATCGGGGAATTCGCCATCGGCGTGAACCCTTATATCCTCCATCCGATGCAGGACATTCTTTTCGATGAGAAAATTGATGGCAGTTTCCACTTCACGCCAGGGCAATGCTATGATGAAGCCTACAATGGCAATTCATCCAATATCCACTGGGATATGGTCAATATCCAGCGTCCGGACTATGGCGGAGGGGAAATCTACTTTGACGATGTCCTGATCCGGAAGGATGGAAGATTCGTCATCCCTGAACTCGATGCGCTGAACCCTGAAAATCTTAAATAAACAGGAATAAAAGCGCAAGCTCCTTGATCACCTTAAGAAACGCAGACTAAGAACGCCACGTCCTGTGGCAACGTCTGCATGACTCCCATGCTGGAGCCCTCAAGACGAACCTCCCGGAAACCTTTTTGGGAGGTTTGGCTAGTGACCTGGGCGCAGCTGCTGGACGTGGATCAAGAATTGAAAATTATACACAAGTCTTACAATTTATAAATTCCTTAACAGCAAAAAAGGATGCAGCATGAGCCTGCATCCTTTTTCTTATGTAGCCAAAAGGCCTTTCCGGAGAGCGCCAGGAGACAGCCTGCCCAACGCTTCTGCACGGAACTTATAAAGTGCCCTCATATGCTTCCTGGAATTTCTGGATGTCTCCCGCTCCCATAAAGAGGATGACACTGTTTTCGTGCTGTTTCAGCGCACTTGTATCTTCTTCTTTCATGATTTCCGAGCTTGGGATCCTGTCCTGAAGATCTGTAATGGTCAGCTTTCCATGGTTCTCCCTGGCTGAACCGAAAATATCGCAAAGATAAACTTTATCAGCTTTATTAAGGCTTTCGGCAAAGTCATCCAGGAATGTCTGTGTCCGGGTAAAGGTATGAGGCTGGAATACAGCCACTATTTCTTTTTCCGGATATTTCTGCCTGGCTGCCTCGACCGTCGCGCGAATCTCCGTCGGGTGATGAGCATAGTCGTCAATGATAACCTGGCTTGCCACTTTCTTCTCCGAAAATCTTCTTTTCACTCCCTCAAATGTCAGCAGGAGATCTTTGACGATTTCAGAATCAATTTCCTCATAATGGCAAAGTGCAATAACGGCCAATGAATTCAGTACGTTATGGTCGCCGAACTGAGGGATTGAGAAAGTATCATAAAAGGTGTTGCGCACAAAAACATCAAAGGTTGTTCCTTCCGTGCTCTTGATGACATTGCGTGCCTGGAAGTCATTCTCCTCCCCAAATCCGTAAAACAGGACAGGAACCTTTGCCTGAATCTTTTGCAGCTGCTCATCATCGCCGCATGCAAAAATACCCTTATTCACCTGCCATGACATCTCCTGGAATGCAGAGAACACATCATCAATATTGGCGAAATAATCAGGGTGGTCAAAATCTATATTCGTCATGATTGCATAATCAGGGAAATATGAAAGAAAATGCCTTCTATATTCGCAAGCTTCAAAAACGAAATATTCAGCATCGGCATCCCCTCTGCCCGTTCCGTCCCCAATAAGGAAAGAAGTCGGTTTTGCTCCCTTCATAACATGGGCCAGCAGCCCTGTAGTGGAGGTCTTGCCATGCGCCCCAGTAACAGCTACACTGGTGAACTTCTTCATAAAGTCCCCAAGGAAGCGGTGGTAGCGGACGATCGGAAGGCCCAGCTTCATGGCTTCCTGAATTTCTTCATGCGTATCCGGGTACGCATTGCCTGCTATAACGGTCATTCCAGGCTGTATGTTTTCCTTTTGGAAAGGAAGGATCTTTATTCCTGACTGTTCAAGCGAAATCTGTGTAAAAAAACGCTTTTCTACATCAGATCCCTGAACATGATAATTCATATCATGAAGGACTTGAGCCAAGGCGCTCATTCCAGACCCTTTTATACCTACAAAATGGTAAATAGTCATATAAAGAACCTCCAACTGTCGTCTATCTGTAACACAGTATATGATATCTGACTATAAATTGCTCATATATTCATTACGGACAAACGTTTCCTGCATAAGCAGATTAAAGTATTATATCATCTTTCAAGCACAAAAACTATGTAGCACCACACTCCGGCTGGCGGCAGGGGCGGCCTGAACGGGGTTCGGCCGGGATTGCATGGCTAAAATTGGCAAAAATCAGCGTGAATAAACTCACATATCACCAATGAACAGGAAGGCCACGGCAGTCTTTTTTAGAAAAGGCCTATAGGCCATACCTTCCCGAACAGCCTCATTGTAACTCTCCACAACAGCGTCTGTATTGTCCATTGGAAAAGCAGGGCCAAAACAGAAGGTCCGGGAGAAAACGGGTATGCACCTGATGAAATAGGAGCGTCCCTCCTCAAGGCTGATGCTTTCCGCGGCTTTCAGCTGAAGCTTTTCCCCGGTCAGAATATCACAGGCAGCAAGTATTTCTCCTTCTGCCCTTTCAATCTTTACAGGCTGGAGGACAGAGCTGAGGAAAAGCGCTCCCTGAATGAGATCTGCCTCGGCTAATTGCCCGGTATTCCGGCGGAGGAAAAGGTTAAACATCGTAAAGCCCCTGATGCTTATATAATCGAATAAGAACCAGTCCTCAAACACTTCTTCCTGTTCACTGCTGAATGGGATTCCGCCCGGCAGGCCGGCTGCTTCCCGGAAAATATGGCGGGCACGGACCTTTTCTCTTATGTTCGCATTCACCGCAGAATCCTTCTGTGCTTTCCGGTAAAGGGCCAGCGCGCTCTCTTCACCCTTAGCCTGCTTCTGTTTGCGGTAGGCTTCCAAGTCTTTAATTGTATTCTCCATATCCGGGTGCTCCCTCCAATTCCCCAGGGCCGAAAATGAATTAAAACTCTACTTTTTCCAGCCGCGGATTCGGCCTGTAGCGCCTTCCTGCTTTTGCAGCATGCTTACCATTGATCAGAACATTATCTCCGGTGAAGCCGATATTGATCTTCAGCAGGCTGTTGCCTATGCCGTAAGTATCGACTGGCACACCGTTTTCTTCAAATTCCTGGATTCTCATTTCATTAAAGCCGCCGCTGACAACAATTTTCACATGATTATACCCTTCGTCATCCAGCGCCTTCCTTAATGCAAAAATCAGCTCCGCATTAACGCCCCGTGGATCAAAGGTCCCGAGAAGATGCTGATTCCTCAGGAAATATTGGTCGATCATTGTCCTGGAGGTATCAACACGGACACCCTTCAGCTCATCGCCGAATTCCCTCGCAACTTTCAGGGAATCTGTTATAGCATCATTATTATAATCAACAAGCGCAATCAGGGCATCCTCAGGGTATGTCTCCTGATATGCCTTGGTTGCTGCCACCAGGTCCCCGTCAAACATCTGGATAAGGGCATGCGGCATTGTTCCCATCCCCTGCTTGCCCCACCATTCGTTCATGGCATGGGTAGCCTGGGCAGTCGCTCCGCCTATATGGGCGGCATAGCCGTCTCCGGCCTGGGTGATATAATGGTCATCCCGGTCACCCATGAAGATGACCTGTTTTTGCCTGCCTGACGTTCCTGCTGCCTTGACCGTGTTATACACATTAGTGGCAACTGACGTTCTCCTCGCAAGGATGCCGTCAATGATCCCCTCAAGATAGCCGAAGCTCTGATAGGGCCCGGTAATCGTCATGACCGTTTCGAATGGGCTGATTTTATCTCCATCTTTCAAAGAAAAGATTTCCAGCTCATCCGGATTTTCGGCGAATGTATGGATCAATGCAATCACTTCATCGGTCCCGCAAAGGACAGCATGATTTTTCTGGAAGAATTGCATGGTCACGATATTGTCTTTGTGATATTTCTTGACAATCTCCCGCGTTTTTAAGAAATAGACAGCTGAAAACCAGCCGTCTCTTACTCTTTCATCAAATTTAAAGGTCTTATTTGTAAGCCGCTTGATCTTGCCTTGAATCTTTAGCTCAATTTCTTTCATCCTAAAGCTCCTCATACCAAATCAGTTATAACTACCGTTATTTTTAGTATTCTTTACATGCATGTAAAGAATACCACGTATTATAGCATTGTACTAGTGTCTTGCATGGCCTCGAGGTCTGTTTCCGTGATCAGCACATCACGCGGCTTGCTTCCTTTTGCCTCAGAGATATAGCCGCAGTCCTCCATCATGCCGATCAGCCTTGCAGCACGGTTATAGCCGATCTTAAAGCGCCTCTGGACACTTGATGTCGATGCGCTGCCCTGATCGACAACATACTCGCACGCCTCATAGAAAAGCTCATCTTCCTCCTCGGTTGCCTGTGCTTTTTTCAGGAGCTCTTCCTGTTCAAATAAATAATCCGGCTTGCGCTGGCTCCTCGCATGGGCGACGACTTCATCAATTTCTGCATCGGAAACATAAGTTCCCTGAAGCCTGACCGGCTTGGATGAGCCATTTTCCAGGAAGAGCATATCCCCTCTGCCCAAGAGCTTTTCGGCACCGCTGATGTCGATGATGGTTCGTGAATCCACCTGGGAGGATACAGAGAATGCCACCCTTGTCGGGACATTGGCTTTAATCAGGCCAGTGATGACATCGACAGACGGCCTTTGTGTGGCGATGATCAAATGAATGCCGCATGCCCTCGCCTTTTGGGCGATCCGGCAGATTGCTTCCTCAACATCTGCCGGGGACATCATCATCAGGTCAGCAAGCTCATCAATGACAATGACAATGAACGGAAGCTTGTCAGAATAGCGTTTATGCTGTTCAGCCAGCTGATTGAAACGGTTGATATCCCTGACACCTGCGTGTGCAAACAGCTCATAGCGCCGCTCCATCTCTTCCACCGCCCATTTCAGTGCTGCAGTGGCGGCCTTCACATCTGTAATGACCGGGCTGACAAGATGAGGTATCTGGTTGTATGGAGCAAGCTCGACCATTTTCGGATCGATCAGCAGAAGCTTCAGCTCATCAGGCGATGCCTTATAAAGAAGGCTGACAAGGATTGAGTTGATGCAGACGCTTTTTCCGGATCCGGTTGCACCGGCAATCAGTCCGTGGGGCATCTTCCGCAGATCAGTGACGATCGGGCTTCCCGAGATGTCCAGCCCAAGGACTGCAGTCAGCGGCGATTCTCCGTCCCTGAACACAGGCGTATTGATGATCTCGCTGATCAATACCGGCCTGCTCTTCTGGTTCGGCACCTCAATTCCGATGGTATGCTTGCCCGGGATCGGCGCTTCCATACGGATATCCCTGGCGGCCAGGCTGAGCTTAATATCATCAGTCAGGTTCGTGATTTTATTTACTTTAACTCCGGGCTCCGGCTGAACCTCAAATCGGGTAACAGAAGGCCCCTGGGTTACATTAACAACCTTTGCCCTGACATTGAAATTCTTCAGTGTCAGATTAAGGAACTCTTCCTGCTCCAGCAGCCACTCCTCATTGTCCTCAGGAATGACTGGAGGGGCAAGCAGGCTTTTTGCCGGAAATTCATAGGCCTTGTATTTCGGATCTTCTGCCGGCTGGCCATACTGATGGAATCCGTCCAGTTCCTGTCGCGTCCCTGCTTGTGTCTGTTCAGCTGGCTCTTCAGCCTGCTGATGGAATTGTGCTGGTTCTGCCGCTGCTGCAGTTTCATTTGGCTGTGGAGCATAATTATAATCAGAAGCGCGGGCATTATCCTCGCCGCGTCCCTGTACATTTGTATTTGCAGGCGCTTCATTCCCGATCACTTCAGCTGAGACAGCCGGCGGCGTTGCTTCTTCTGTATTTTCCCGGGTGACAGGCATTTGCTTCACAGCGGTATTTTGTTCTTTTTTCTTCTGCTCTGCAATCCTTCTGTCCTGCTTCAGCATAATCACATTGAAAGGCAGCGGTGATCTTGGCTTCGGCTTCGGCTCTTCTTCTGCGCGGGGAGGAATGTCCTCACGGGTTTCCCCGGCCCTTCCCTCTACAGTTTCCGGCTCCGCCTCATCCAGCAGCAGGGCAGACGCTGCTTCATGCTGGCCGGTTATCTGAGTACACTGTTCACCTTTGACAGATCCTGCCTGGAGTTCAGCATTTTTTTCAGCATGGTCTCCGGATAGTACTGCTGCTTCTGTTTCTTTATCAATTTCATTCTTATCCGGCAAATCTGCAGGATCGTCCGCAGGTTCCGGCACTGCTTCAAAATTAAGTGGAGCCGGCCCGGTTCCCGACGGGTTATATGGGATATCCCTGTTATATTCTTCAGTATCTATTCTATTTGGCTCAGCGTCTTCATGCAGGATTGTATCGCTGCTGTTAACCAGCGCTTCACCTGCATTTTCATCTTCCGCCTCATCGGGCTCAAAGTCTAATTTGGTGGCCGGGGCAGTACTATATCCGGCCTCAGGAGTGCTGCTGTCCATTACTTCAGGGTTACTGCTGGTGATCCCTTCAGTCATGCCATCCAGCGGCGGGGTACCGTCGAAAGGTTTGATGCTGCTGTCAGCTTCAATTCTGCCGGCAGGCAGCTCTGCATATGAATCGCCACTTTCAAGCATCTCCCTCTCCTGCCCTGCTTCTGTTGTCACGGCAAGTTCGTCTTCGTCCGCTTTTTCAGAAAAAGCTTTTTCAGCAGCTGGATTGGAGAGGCCGCCCGTATAGGTGTCAGCATCCGTTACTTTAGCAGGACTCTCTTCTGCACTGCCTGGCACGGCAGAAGCTTCTTCGTATCCTACCCTTAAATCAGGGCTGATGGTTCCTTTCAGGTCAGAGATGCCTTCCGGCTGTTCTCCAGGCACTGGCTCTGGCGGATTATTCACAGTATTGCTTTCTTTTTCCCGGCCTCCATCAAGGACCGTTTTCTTCAGAAAATCAATATCATCGAAAAGTGGCGCGTTTTTCACCTGGTCAAAGCTATTCATCTCATAGACTACTGATTCTTCCTTTTTCTTCGGCCGTTCGAACCCGTATATCGGGGAAGGAATTTCCGTTGGCCTGAAGGGGCGCCGGTGGCGGTTGTCTATCGGCGGCTCGCTCTTGCTTTTTTGGGAAGGCTTCGAATAAGATTCATGCTGCTCCGGCTGCCGTTTATTTCTTTTTTCTTGACTATCATTCAGCGGGCCGGCCTTTCCCCGCCCATGCTTCCAGGTTTCTGCCGCCGGCTGCTCCCTTTGGCTTCTTCGCGGATTATGTCCAGGATTTTCCGGCTTTTCTCTGGGTCTCCTTTCCTTTACCGGTGAGCCTTCATCAGGAATAAGCGGAAATCTGAACTGACCCTTAGGGTACTGGTAGAGGATCCTGGCCTCCATCTCACGTCCGTCTCTGTCTTTTTTCGGTTTTGCCGGTTCTATGTACGGCTGCTCTTCTTCCGTTTCTTTATACTCGTCTTCATTATTAAACACTCGGAATAGTTTTTTTATCCAACTCAATATCAATCACTCTTTCTTAAAGGCTGTTTAGGCAAAGCTGTCGGTGTATGGGGATGCTCAAATTTCTGGTACAAAAGCAGAATAACCCTTAAGATTCTATGAAAAGGGCAGCTTATTCTTCCTACCCTTTTATTTTATCAGCTATTCATAAAAATTCGAGTTAAAAAGAGAGAATGAGCCTTTTTATAGGCTTTATGGGTAAAATTGCCACAGTTTCCCTCATCATGCTTATACTTTTGGCATAACCAGTTTAACATCGGGTTTACAACTGTTACAGGCAGTGTAACCTGCAGGCTTTTCCCTGTCTATCAGATATAAAAAAGGACCACATTTCGTGATCCTTCCCCTGTCACTTTTTCTTATTTTTGCCGAGAATGAAAATCGGCTCAAGTTCCCCGTTTTCATAAAGAAATGATAATGCCGTAATCGGTACCCTGCCGCTTGCAAAGAAGCTCATGTTCATCTGGGCGAGGATATCATAGCCTGTATTATTCCGCACATCCGCTATGATCAGGACGTCCTGATGGGGAACGGCAAGTGCCATCTCACCGGTTATCTGCTGCTCCATGCTCTTCAGAAAAGCTTCATTGAGGATGCGGCTCGCATCATAGCCGTCATTTGCGTTCAAAAAATAAAAGATATTGCCGGCCACTTCGTCCTTTTTAATCCCGGTTGACAGGGACCTGACATTAAATAAGGCAATCTCCCTGATCCTTTCAGCTGTCCAGCCCTCTTTTTCCATGAGCGCTGAATCAATGAGCCTGTAGGTTTTGCCCTGGTCAAGGGCATAATAGATCCTCGTTTCTGCTGTATGTTCGTCAAACAGGAACAAGATTCCTTCTTCAGATTCCTGCGGAAAAGAAGTTGACCTGATGACAGGGAAGATATTTTTTTCATGGCCTTCAAGCCCGGATTCTCCCGACATGGCCCTGAGTCCTTCTTCCACATAATAGGCCACCTCTTCAATCGCCTTGTCCTTCTGCTCCTGCCATTTAGCAATGATGCCAGGCAGCGAAATGGTGATCCCTTTGCCAGTCCCTTTATTTTCAATCCGGAGGGTATCCTTTTTTTTATCAAATTCGAAAGACCGGTTATCAGCATCCAGCCTCTTCATTAATTCATCCTTCATTTTCCTGCTGTCCATTTTCATCCTTTTTCCCTCCTTAACGGGAAATTTCTGCAGTTTCCATTGTACAATAGAAAGCCCTCCATCTCAAAGAAGACGGAGGGCAAAAGATATCAGCGGCTGAGGCCGGCGATGAAATTCTCGATTTCTTCCTGTGTTTTCCTATCCTTGCTGACAAAGCGGCCTGATTCTTCTCCATCCCTGAAGGCAATGAAGCTCGGGATGCCGAAGATATCGAGCTGCCCGCACAGATCAATATATTCATCCCGGTCTACATATACAAAGGTATAATCGCTGAACTTTTCTTCTACCTCTGGAAGGATCGGTTCGATGATGCGGCAGTCAGGGCACCAGTCTGCTGAAAACATAAAAATATGCTGCCCCTCATTTTTCATTTGCTCAAACTGTTCCATTGATTCAAGCTTTTTCATTTCTTTTTCCTCCTGTCCGGATCAGCATATCGTCATGTTTGATCCAGCCTTTTTTCCTCATATACTCAGATAATAACAAGCTTATTGCGGCTGGTCCAACAAAATGCAACATGACTATTTTCAGGAAGACAGCCGAGCTGAATCCCATTGCTGTCACAGTCATGATCTGCCCGACAAGGCCGGCTGTCCCCATTCCCGCACCTGCCGCATTGTTCTCGAGAACAAATAAAGTGGTACCAAGCGGTGCAAGAACTGCCCCCGCAATGGTCGGCGGGAGAAGGATCATCGGATTCCTGATGATATTCGGCACCTGCAGCATTGAAGTTCCAAGTCCCTGGGCAATGAGGCCGCCTACTTTATTTTCCCTGTAGCTGCTGACTGCAAAACCGACCATTTGGGCTGCACATCCAATTGTTGCCGCCCCTGCTGCAAGCCCGTGCAGATCAAGCATCAGCGCAATGGCTGCACTGGAGATAGGTGCTGTAAGGGCGAGGCCCATCAGCACTGCCACAATGATTCCCATTAAGATCGGCCTTTGCTCCGTCCCCCACATGATCATGCTTCCAAGACCCTTTAACAGGAAGCTTATTCCGGGTCCGATCAGCGCTGCCGTTCCATAGCCAGCCAATATCGTAACAAAAGGCGTAACAATAATATCGATTTTCGTCTCCTTGCTGACAAGCTTTCCGATCTCCACAGATATCAGGGCAGCTGCAAAGCTCCCGGCTGGTCCGCCCAGCGCGGCCCCTGCTGCCCCGCTTGCAATCGCAGCGAACAGTACCAGCGGCGGCGCATTCAGCCCATAAGCAACAGCAACGCCGATTGCCGGCCCCATAAGCCCCATCGCGAGCGTCCCCATTTCTATGAAAAAACTCCCGCCATATCCTGCCGGCAGCTGTTCTCCCACCGTCTTAATGATCAGACCTATAATCAGAGAAGAAAACAGGCCTAATGCCATGCTGCTCAATGCATCTATAAAGTAAACCCTCGCAGACAGGCTGACCCCTTTTCTCTTCACAAACTCTCTCATTTAAAATCCCCCGTTCACTCTTCATTGTCATGTGTCAAGACAGATGTTACAACCTATATTGTAAGCATGTACAATGTAAAAAGGAAGAAAAATATACCCGGAACCTTCCTAGTATGGGCGCTTTCTGTTATGAGAAACCAGATTTTCCTTTTGTCCTTAGAAAAAACACAAAAAAAAGCAAAGGGACACCCCTTTGCCTGCCTATTTCATCCGGACAGAATTTACGATATCAATCATCATTGAAGCATCTGCTTTCAGGCTGGAGGTCTTTGTTTCCGTTGTGATCTTGACCCCATCAGCTCCGACAATCAATTCGCTTCTGTCATCATCCAGCTTTTTAATTAGAATAAATCCGAATCTGCCATCATATTGGAAGGTTTCATCCACCTCATAGCTTTCGTTCTGAAGTTTCGCAGACTCATAAACCACCTTGCTGCCTTTGCCCTCATTCTGGTTATAAAACAGGATATATGTTTTGCTTCCATTTTTTAAGATTAGATTGTTTGGGCTCTCTTCTTCAACCTCGACACCAAAAGGCAAATAATAATCTATCTCTTCATTTTCATTATTTGCATCCTTGGGCTTTTGGGTGAAAGCTGTCTCCGCTGCCTTCTTCGCTGCTTTCTGCTCCTCTTGGAAGGATGCAGAACAGGCGCTCAGGAACAGAACGGAGCATATCATTAGCAAGGCGGCGATGCTGATTTTTTTCATACTATTTTCCTCCCTACTGGAAAAAACATCGTCCTTTTCTATCATAACCGTCTTTTTAATTATCTGACAACCCCTCCTGCCGGTTTTTCAGGCCTGCGGACGGTTTGTTATTAACAGAAGTGGTAAAATGTAAGATATCTACCAAAGAGGAGGAAGTATGATGGAATTGACAGTTTATCTGGCAGGCGAGATTCATACAGACTGGAGGGGAGAGCTGAAGGAAAAAGCAAAAGCCCTTCAGCTTCCGGTCCATTTTGTCGGACCGATGGAAAACCACGAGCGCTCTGATAAGATTGGGGAAGAAATACTTGGGGAACAGCCGGGCCCTGTTTACCTCGACCAGGCTTCTTCAAGCATCAACAATCTGCGGACCCAGCTGCTGATGGAAAAATCCGACCTGGTCATTGCGCTGTTCGGCGAGCAGTATAAGCAATGGAACACGAGCATGGATGCCAGCACTGCCGCCGCACTGAAAAAGCCGCTGATCCTGATCAGGCCTGAAAAACTGCACCACCCGCTTAAAGAACTCTCACAAAAAGCAAACGCAACAGTCGAAACCGTTAATCAGGCAATCAAAATTCTTTCATATGTCTTTGAAGAAAACTGAAATGCGGAAGCGGCTTGCTTAATACAAGCTGGGGAGAGGCGTCAACGCCTCTCCCTATTTCTGTTCCGGTACTCCAGCTGCCCGGCGAGCAGCCTGACAACATGCGCGAACATTTCGGCCCTGTCGACCCTGCCATTTGTGAACACACCGATGGCGCCTTCTTTTTTCCGGATGTTTTCTTTTTGGGCATATTCATCCATGACAGGCCCAAGCTCACGGCCTGCGAGCAGCTCTTCGGCAATTTCCTGCGGAAGGGGAATTCTGGCCCCTCCAGCGACAATTGTTTCTTTGCCTTTTTGCGCAAGCGCCCCCCAATTGCAGAGAAACAAACCTGCAGCTGTGTTCTGAACCCCTCCTTCCAGACCGATTCCTATATCGCCATCTCCTTCTTTCAGTGCAAGCTCCGCTCTTTGTACAGCCCCTTTAATCGTTTCATCATCTGTAAAAGGCTGGTCACTCACACCGGAAGGTACATCCACAGAATCGACTTCAAAGCCGCTTTCATTGAAAATGGCTTCCACAGCACCTATTTTCGCCGGATTTTTAGAACCTATTATAATTTTCATAAAGCTGTTCTCCTTTTTCATTGCTGCAATCTATATTGCCCCATTATGACCCATTGAAAAGAGGCAGCACTGCTGCTGCCTCCGGGCTGTTGTTTTTACGCGTTCTCGCGGATGGATGCGACAGTGGCTTTGTCGCAGGATTTAACAAGCTTGACCAGAAGCTCTTTTGCTGCCGCATAATCATCCACATGGATAATGGAAGCGTGAGTATGAATATAACGGGAGCAAATGCCGACTACCGCACTTGGGACTCCTTCATTTGAAGTGTGGACACGCCCTGCATCTGTTCCGCCCTGGGAAACAAAATACTGGTAAGGCACATTATTCTTCTCAGCTGTATCCAGCACGAATTCCCTCATGCCTCGGTGCGTAACCATGGAGCGGTCCAGAATGCGAAGCAGCGCACCTTTCCCAAGCTGGCCGAATTCCCTTTTGTCGCCTGTCATGTCATTCGCAGGGCTTGCATCCAATGCAAAGAAAATATCAGGCTTGATCATATTGGCGGCTGTCTGCGCACCTCTCAGCCCGACTTCTTCCTGGACTGTCGCCCCGGAATAAAGGATGTTCGGCAGCTTTTCGTCTTTCACTTCTTCCAGAAGTTCGACCGCAAGCCCGCATCCATAACGGTTATCCCAGGCCTTCGCCATGATTTTCTTTTCATTTGCCATTGGCGTAAACGGACAGATAGGGATGATCTGCTGGCCGGGCTTAATGCCGATCTTCTCTGCATCCGCACGGTCATCTGCACCGATGTCAATCAGCATATTTTTAATATCCATTGGCTTGCTGCGCTTGGCTTCATCCAGCAGGTGCGGAGGGATGGAACCGATGACGCCTGTGACCGGGCCATTATTGGTCATGACCTGCACCCTCTGGGCAAGCAGGACCTGGCTCCACCAGCCGCCAAGGGTCTGGAAGCGGATCATGCCGTTATCGGTGATGGAGGTAACCATGAAGCCAACCTCATCCATATGGCCTGCTACCATCACAGTCGGGCCTTCCTCATCTCCCCTTTTCACTCCAAATACTCCCCCAAGCTTGTCCTGGACCACTTCATCAGAATACTGGCCAAGCTGCTCTCGCATAAACTTGCGGACTAAATGTTCATTCCCCGGCGCTCCCGGCAATTCTGTAAGTGTTTTAAAAAGCTGCAATGTTTTATTGTTCATTGTACCTGCTCCTTTAATGGGATTTATATCATTATTATGTATACAGTTATTTTACAGAACTTTCTTACCTCTTACCACCTTTTCCTCCTAGCCGTCCCCCAGATATGGTTCCATGTTCCTTCACTTTATGTGAATTCCTTTAATATATCCGGTTACATTTGGTAGAATGGAATAAAGAACAACAATGATGGAAAAAGACGGAGGGGCAGATCATGAACTGGAAATCATTTTTGCTTGGTGTTGGAGTCGGAGCAGCAGGCGGCTTGGCTGTGAAGGAATTAATGGCAGATAAAACCGCGGTTTCTCCAGAGAAAGCACTTGACCAGGCTAAAGCCGCTTTCAAGAAAAATGGCCCGATCAGCGGATCATGGATACATATGCAGCCTGAACCTTATGAGAAGCATGGGCTTAGCTATAATGTCTATAAAGGCGGCATTTCAAGGACAGCTGATGGAGAGGTATCTCAATATGAGTTTGTCGCAGACAGCCGCACCGGAACGATTTTGGATGCCTATCCGCTGTCTTAAAGATTGCAAGCTAAAGGCCGGATTCTTTTATCCGGCCTTTAGCTTGCCTTTATCTGGTGCGTTTCAGCTCTTCCTTCAGCTGTTTATCCCCGTCCCATTTCACCGCCCGGAAATAGGCATCATGGTAAAACGTAAACCATGCATCCCTGCTGATTCCGTACTCAAGCCATTTCTGCTTCGCAGCGATTGAATCCATCGGATAATCGTCAAAGGCAAGAACCCATAGAACATTCTGGTGGGCATGTGTCGGCATGATGTCTGCCATATGAACGATTGTTTCCCCTTCTTCCTCGATGAGAATAATGGCATGTCCATCGCTGTGACCGCCTGTGTGGACCATTCTCACTGGACCGAAGCTCCATTCATCTTTGAATGTGATCACCTGGTCCTCTATCCCGCTCCAATTTTCTTTCCAGTATGTATTCCTGGACCGGATGTTCGGATTGCGCATCTCTTCCCACTCGGTTTCCGATACAATGATTTTTGCATTGGTGAACACTGATACAAATTCTTCTCCTTCAAGTCTGGTAAGGCCGCATGCGTGGTCGAAATGCAGATGGGTCATCAGTACATAGTCGATATCCTCCGGGCTGAGGCTAAGCTCTCCGAGGGATTTTTCAAGACTGGATTCTTCTGTCACTCCGTAGTTCCGCTTTTGCTTTTCGTTAAGCTTGCCTGAGCCAATGCCTGTTTCTATGAGCATCTTTTTCCCGTTAGCTTCCACAAGGATTGGATCTGTTCTAAGCTCGATCTGGTTCTTTTCATTGCAGGGATATTTCTTTTCCCACAGAGCTTTTGGGACAACGCCGAACATGGCGCCGCCATCCAGATGTGTGACCCCGCCGTTGAGCCACGTGAGCTTGACTGTTTTTAATTTTAAGGTTTCCATTTGGACACTCCCTTTTTCAGCAGATTGTATGTATACTTGTTAGTTTATCATTAAGAGGGGAGTTGGTGGAATATTTGCTCAGCATAAAATAAGATACAACAGAATTATTGAAATGTATTGAAATTAGGAAGATTTTTGGTTTTATCTTTAAAAAACTCAGTTGCATTCCCAAGGTTATTGAACCTGTTAATTGGAGTGGAAGGCACGCAGACTCCTGCGGGAAGTAGCGGCAAGGCTGAGACCCCGCATGAGCGTAGCGAAGAGGAGGCTCAGCGTCGCCCTGCGGAAAACGAAGTGCCTGGAACGGAAATTAACAGCCCATTTAAAAAGCTAAACAAATGAACAATTGTTGTGGCCTTTCACAATAAATCTTAAAAAACATAACCAAAGAAGGAGTACGAAATGTCCGTACTCCTTTTTTCTATACCAATGCCGCTCACGAGCAGCTTTATGCAATTTTATTGATATCTCACTTCAGAGCGGTAGATTCTGCTGCCTCTGCCGGAGAATTTTTCTTCGTATTCGGTCATGATATTGCCTTCATAGTCGCTGTTGTGAAGGTCGAGGCTGACGTAAGTGAGGAGGAGTCCGTATTCGGAGAAGCTTGTAAGTGAATATTCGAACAGCCCCTGGTTGTCAGTCTTGAAATGGATTTCTCCTTTATCGACAAGGATGCTTTTGTAGACATCAAGGAAACTTTTGAAAGTGAGCCTTCTTTTTTCATGACGGGTCTTTGGCCAAGGGTCTGAGAAATTAAGGTAAACCCTGTCTACGTCCCCTTTATCGAAATACTCAGCCAGGTTCTTGGCATTGGCATTCATCAGCTTAAGGTTTGGAAGCTCTTCTTCAATAAGCTTATCAAGGGCAGTCACGATGACGCTTTCTGCCAATTCTATGCCGATATAGTTGATATGAGGATTGGCCTTTGCCATCCCTGTGATGAATCGGCCTTTCCCTGTTCCAATTTCTATATGGAGCGGCTGGTCTTCTTCAAATACTTCAGCCCATTTTCCTTTATGCTGAATCGGCTCCAGGATGACATACTGCGGATGCTGCATTAATTTATCTTTAGCCCAAGGCTTGTTTCTTTGTCTCATGAGGACACCCCTAAATAATAATATCGTTCAAACAATACCATGCCTTCCCTATCGATGCAACCCTCGTTCAGGAAGGATCGGGGAGCATCCGGCCGCATATGTAAGGGCACTGTCTGTTAAAGCGCGTTCATCTTATGTTACCGGAAATATCTCCTGTATATCAATCGAAACCGCGTTTTTCATTTATATGATGTTTTGTTAAGGTTTTAAGAGTGTACTCGAACGGAAAAACCCGAGCCTGAAATGCTTTTCCTTCAGGCATCAAAAGGAGCTGGAAATATACATGGGAAAATTGATTGAGACAGGATTGGAAATGGCCGTCCTTTTAGTTATAGGCATCATGTTCCTTGGCTACAGTGTGACTGTCTATCCGTATGAGAAGCTTAGGAACAGAAAATGGACTCAGAAAGTCAGATCAAAGAGACAGAGCCTTTATATCGGAAAGCCTGTCAACCATCTATAAAAGATAAGCTGATGAATAATAAAAAAAAGGAATTCACATGATAAATGTGAATTCCTTTTTTTGTTGGTGCCTCAATCCCATTCATGTACAAATAGAAAGGATGCTGAATCATATGCCGCTGTGCCATACAGATCAACTAACCCTGCTGAGGGATATATTAAGCAGCCATCAGACAGACTGCTGCGGATCGGTTTCAGAGTGTGAACAATTGGAGCGCTTGGTAAAATCCCTCATGGTCAATGCAAATATCGGCCAGGAGGTAAGGGCAGTACTGGAGCAGATTTACAGCTACAGCCAAAACGGCGCCGGCTCTTCCAATCTCGACGGCCATATAGAGCTGCACCAGCAGGAGCTCTCCCAGTGGGTAGAGAGCATTGACCAGCTTTCCTAGCCCAGGTCAAGCTCCTTGATGAACTGGATCCACTTATCCATTTCTTCATATCTCCCCTTGCTTTTATGCCATTGAATCGATGTCAAAGTCTGGGCAGCCACATACCATTTCATGCGAAGGGCAAGGGAGGATGTTAATTCCATTCCATACCGCTTCAGCCAGGAATGCCATTTATCACGGGGGATGTACCAGTATAAGAGCATCCCGAGATCAATGGCAGGGTCGGCAATCATTGCCCCATCCCAATCAATCAGATACAGCTGGTCGTTCTCTGTGAGCAGCCAGTTGTTATGATTGACATCGCAGTGGCAGACGACCATATCTTCACAGAAGATATTCCCCTTCTCCTTTTCAAGGAACCCGAGGGCTTTCCTGACAGCATCCAGTCTGCGGATTTCTTCATCCAGCTCTTCTGTGACCGCGTTCAGTATTGCCTCTGGCTTCAGGGGAGATTTTCCCAGCCTGCTAAGCATCCCAAGGAGCGGCCTGGAGTCATGGATTTTCTTGAGAAGCCTGGCTACCCGCTCATCTTCCATATCCCCCGGCTTCAATTCCCTTCCGGCAAGCCATTGCTGGGCTGTTATGACGTCCCCATTTTCAAGCCTTTTTGTCCACACAAGCTTTGGAACAATTCCTTCTGCTGACAAAACAGCGAGAAAAGGCGATGAATTCCGCTTCAAGAATAATTGCTGCTCTTCATGCTGGGCAAAAAACGCTTCACCTGTCGCTCCTCCGGCAGGAACTATCTCCCAATCTTGTCCGAATAAATGTTCCAAAATTGTTCACCTACAATGTTTTTCTGCAAATTAAATGCGAGTAAGGAAAGTGCAAGGCCCGCATCTCAGCCAGGCCTTTTACAGTCTCCTATCTATATATGCGGAACTGCAAAGAAAGCAAAGCCCGCTCCTGTCCATTCCGCCGCTAATTGATTAAAGGACTATTGTATAGAAAAGCAAAGTAAAATAAAAAAAAGCTATTGAAGCAAATGTCCTGCAATAGCTATCTTATAAATTTTATCTCTTAGCGTGTTTTCTAGTCAAGTCAATCAGAGATAAAAACAGTATTTTATTATAATGATTTCTTTTTCAATTTTTATGGTTTGATCCCGATTCAGCTTCGGGCGGGCAAAAGCGCAGCTTCTTTCACCTTCTGGCAAGGATCAGCAGGCTGCATGGGGCAATTATTGCAGCGCCCGAATTCACAGTATTTACCGGTTCTGCACCCGCCCTGTCTCCGTCCGCCAAAACTTCCCATTCTCCATCAGCAGGGAACTTCCGCTCTTCCCGGGAAGGATTGAAACATACCCTGATGGAATCATAGCCCCCGAATTCCCTGATATCCTGCAGCTCGAATGCAATCATCGGCTCTTCTGCCTGGATGAACTGCATATGCCTCCTGATCAGGTCTGTGCTGTGAAAACGGAAAGCTTTGATGTTCTTCCTTATGCTAATCAGCCCTTTTATATAGTCCACATTATCCTGATAGTGAAGCCGGCGCTCCCAATCAAGCCAGTTGACCTCATTTGGGGACCGATAGCTGTTGCCGTCCCCATTTTTTGTCCTGAAGAACTCCTGTCCGCTGTGAAGGAAAGGAATTCCCTGTGCAAGGATGACCATTGCCGTCGCAAGCCGGTGGTGCTTCTCCTTGAATTCCTCTCTCTCTTCAGGGAAACATGCGCCAAGCTTATCCCATAGTGTATGGTTATCATGCGATTCGGCATAGTTCACAGACTGCCCCGGAGAACGGAAGAGAGGCTTAGCCTTTTTCCCCATTCCGATGCTTCCGGCAAGAACCTGTTTCGCATCCTCGCGGTAATGTGCATTTCCCAGTGCATATCCTTTATCATAAATATTGAATGTGCTTCCCTTAATAGAATCCCTGAACCAGTCATTGAACTGGCCGATCCTCTTGAGCTTGGCCTGGTTGCGCAGATTGGCCTTTTGTTCCTGCGGGAGAGGAGTGTTAAGGTCCCACCCCTCCCCAATGATGAGAATATGCCTGCCGGCTTCATCTGCAGCTTTCCTGACCTCCTGCATCGTCCCGACATCCAGGATTCCCATCAGATCAAAGCGCAGCCCGTCAATTTTATATTCATGCAGCCAGAACTTCACGGAATCGACGATGAACTTCCCTGCCATCTTCCTCTCAGAGGCAAAGTCATTGCCTACCCCGGTTCCATTTGATGGCATCCCGAACTCATCGTGCCGGAAGTAATAGCCTGGTACAAGCTTTTCAAAATCGGATGATTCCCTTATATAGACATGGTTGTACACAGCGTCCATTATGACCCGCAGGCCCTGGGAATGGACAGCTGAAATCAAGTCCTTCAGCTCACGGATCCGCAAATACGGGTCTGAAGGATCCTCGGAGTAGCTGCCATCAGGTGCGTTGAAGTGGAGCGGGTTATAGCCCCAGTTATAATCCGATTTTCCCCCAAGCTCATCCACCCCCGCAAAGTCGTGGAAGGGGAGGAACTCGATATGGGTCGCCCCCAGCTCCTTTACGTAGGAAAGGCCGGTCGAACAGCCCTCCGGCCCCTTTGTACCCAGCTCTGCCGCACCGCGGTATGTGCCTTTTTTATCCGCGCCGCTCCCGGGATGGATGGTAAAGTCCCTGATATGGGTTTCGTATATAACCGCATCTGTATCATGTTCCAGCTCCGGAAGCTCAAGCTCAGGCATCTTTATTTTCCCGGGGCTGGCAACGACGGCTTTCTCCCCATTGGCTGTAAGCGCGGCAGCATATGGGTCTGCAGCCTCCCGCCACTCAAGATCGATGCATACCTTGTAAGAATAGGCATGAAGTTCAAGATCTCCCTCGGCACAATAGGACCAGACACCGTAATCTCCTCTTTCCATTGCATATTCCGTGATACCCTTCCCTGGCTCTTCTAACGACAGCCTGGCTTGAGTGGCGGTAGGGGCCCATAGCTTGAACACTGTCTGTTCTTCTGTATAAAAGCACCCCAGGCTCCCGCTATAATAATATTTTTCATCAAATGCCTCTGTCCGGATGACAGATCCAATCTGAAGGTCTGTCTTCCCCCCATGTTCATCATGGATCCAGCAGGTTGTTCCGAGATCCAGATCACCTTCGAAGGTGCAAATATATTTAATCTCCTCTTCCAGTTCCTGCTGTTCTTTAATAAAGAGCTCCTTCTTCCCTTCCTGGCCTGAAAGAGCAAATTCAGAACAGCTGCCATTGTAATAAGAACGGGGAAGCAGGATGGCAATGATATTCAATTCATCAAGGTATGCATGGTACATCCGTTCCACTGTGATCATCGTCTCACTCCGCTTCTATTCTCGGCTTTCCTCCGAGTACTTCCTTATTACCTGTAATACAGGCTGCCCCAAACCTTGCCCAGGGCATTTTTTAAAGGGTGTCTTAACAGCTATTCATACGAACGAGCCCAAAATCAGGATGAATTACTACAAGACCTTTTGATAATTGCCCAGACATGTATTTAAGATCATGTGCCTTATTCAACTTCTCCCCATTCCGGGCGTTTCACACAGGTTGTCTGGCAATATTGCAGGAGGATCTGCGCGCTTTTAAGCTGGATATGCTTGATGGGGGACGTGTTTTTCCTCATAGCTTCAAACCACTCCTCGAATCCGCGCTTCTCAATCAGCTCCACCCCATATGGTACATTCGGATAATCAAAATAGCCTTTCCGGCTTACTAATACTTTATGTACCGGGAAATCGATTTCATACATTTGAAAAATGCTCTTTACAATTTTTTCTGTCCGGTCCAGGGCGATGAGCGGATTCAGTATTTTCTTTTCTTCCTTCCCTGTCCTTTTTAACCAGAAATGCTCCTTGGAACCGATGAAAACAGCCTGCTCATCTTCTTCCATAAAGGAAAGGCAATAGGCCCCAGTCGGCGTAATAAAGACCGATTCTGCCTCTACAGGCGCTTTTTTCAAACGGAATACAGGCTTATAAAGAAGCAGATAGGTGTCCGGAAAACGCTGAAGGAGGAAGCGGAGCTCGGGGTCATAGAAAAAGGATCTCTGAACAAATGATTTTTCCATGATGGTCGAGCTCGCCCACTTCATTTGAAATCTAAAAAGCTGATCCAGGAATTGCTGCTTCAATTCATCTGCCGTATCCGGCCTTGAGGCAAACTGCGGATCAAAATCGAGCTTCTCTTCCACTGCCTTTTCCGGAACTGGCTCAGCGTCCTCTGACTTCCTCTTCAGGCTGAATATTCCCTTAATCCTCTCTGACAGGGGCTGTTTCTCTTCGAGCTTCCAATCATCCGCTGCTTGTCCCGGTTGAGGGCCGAAAAACCGACCATCGTTATTTTCCCATGCGTCCAAAAGCTGTGCCCACCGCTGCTTCTTCAGTCGGACATATCTGGAAGGATATAAAAAGATATCCTGTTCATAGCGTGAAATATAATCCTGTAGCTTTATTAACTGTCCCATTCCCTCTGCCTTCCTTGTTTCCTTGTATTTTATTTCAGTGTATAAACCTCGATTGCTTCGTATTTAGGACTTCTATCCATATGCGTCTGATATAAAACCACTTCTGCGGCAGGAAATGAGATTGTCTCTGTTAAAACAGATTCATTTTCCAAAAGGTCCGGCTCAAAAGGGCTGCTGCCTGCCCACTTCCTTGCCAGAGTGATATGCGGCTTAAATGGCCGGGTCTCCAGCTGAAAGCCTGCTTCCTTACAGGCATCAAAAACTTTCTTCCTTACCTCGCCAAGCCTGGGCTGGGCTGCTGTGTCCGACCAAAAGATCCTGGGCTGATCCGGCTTTCCGAAGACGCCAAACCTTGAGGTGGATAGGCTGAAAGCTTCCTCTTCCTCAAGTGCCTTCCTGACAAGCCTGGTTGCATGCTGCAGCTGATCCTTCCCTGCATTTCCCAGAAAGGCCAGCGTAATATGATAATCCTGATAATGGACCCATTTTTGAAATTCAAGCATTCCTGCTGCCGCTTCGCATTTCAGCTTCAGCTTTTCTTTGGCATCGTCAGGAAGCCGCACAGCAAAAAAATAATGTGTTTGCATCAATAAAACGCCCTTTCCACGACATTTCTATTTATTTTAACAAAATTTGCACAGCCGGGAACAAAAAGCTGCCGGAAAATCCTTAAGATTTGATAGCCTTCCCACCTTTTAGGTATGATTATGGAGCAGAGCATTAAATGAAAATCATTTAGTTTTCCCTCCTTTTGCATGAGATTTGCTGAAGGAATGCAAAATAGCTTTATTATTATTTTTAGAAAGGAAGAGTTTTATGAAGGTTGTAGACAACCTGTCTGACTTGATTGGCGACACGCCGCTCGTGAAGCTGAACAGGCTGGCCCCAGAGAATGGGGCAGCCATTTATGCAAAGCTCGAATTTTACAATCCGAGCAAAAGCGTCAAAGATCGGGCAGCTTTTAATATGATCATTAAAGCAGAGGAAGAAGGAAGGCTGAAAAAAGGGTCAACCATCATTGAGCCTACAAGCGGGAATACCGGGATCGGCCTTGCGATGAATGCTGCTGCACGCGGCTATAAGGCCATTCTTGTTATGCCTGACACAATGACTCTTGAACGGATCAATCTGCTGAAAGCGTATGGGGCGGAAGTGGTCCTCACACCAGGTGATGAAAAGATGCCCGGATCAATCAAAAAAGCGCTGGAGCTTGCAGAGGAAATCCCGGACAGCTTTGTCCCGATGCAGTTTGATAATGAAGCAAATCCCGATGCCCACAGAAAATCAACCGCACTTGAAATCATTGATGGGATGGAACAGATCGGAAAGCCCCTGTCTGCTTTCGTCGCGACTGCAGGCACAGGCGGAACGATCACCGGAACCGGAGAGGTGCTGAAAGAGAAATATCCGGGTCTTGAGGTCCACGTTGTTGAACCGAAGGGCTCTCCAGTCCTTTCAGGAGGCAAGCCCGGCAAGCATAAGCTTGTAGGCACCAGCCCCGGTTTTATCCCTGAAATCCTTAATCAGGATGTTTATGATGAAATCCACCAGATCAAGGACGAAGAGGCTTATGACACAACAAGGAGGCTCGCCAGGGAGGAAGGCATCCTTGTCGGCCCTTCCTCAGGGGCAGCCTGCTTTGCGGCCATCGAAGTCGCCAAAAAGCTCACACCCGAAGATGCAGTCGTCTTCATTGTGTGTGATACAGGGGAAAGATACCTTTCCAGCGACCTGTTCCGCTTTGAGTAAGATAGTATAAATGACGGAAACAGCTTTATATGAAAAAACCGGCCATGCCTCCTGATCTGGAGTGCCTGGCCGGTTTTTTTCAGCTGTTCAACGCACCTGTTTGAATGCTTCCGCATTCCTTTTCAATTTTTTCGAGGAATAGGCCTTGCAGCTTCTGCGTCAGCTCTCCTGGCTTACCGTTCTTCACAGGACTGCCGTCAATCCCGATGACCGGCATCACTTCAGCTGTTGTGCTGGAAATGAAGATTTCATCTGCACCAAGGAGCTCATCAATCGTGAATGCTTTTTCCTCAAACGGAATATCATTCTCACGGGAAATCTCGAGCACTTTTTGCCGTGATATCCCATTAAGAATGAAATGGTCAGCCGGATGTGTCACCAGTTTATCGCCGCTTACGATGAAGATATTAGATGAGCTGCCCTCGGTCACTGTATGGCCCCGATGCTGGATGGCTTCAAAGCACCCAGACTGGGCTGCCTTCTGCTTGGCCAGCAAATTGCCAAGCAGGTTAAGGCTTTTAATATCGCAGCGGAGCCAGCGGATATCTTCAGTCAGTATTGCCTTGATCCCCGATTTCATATTCTCCTCCGGCCGCGCAGCTTCACGGGTATAGGCTACGAAAGCGGCAGGGACTTCACTGCCCGGAAAGGCGTGATTCCTTGGCGAAATGCCCCTTGAATACTGAAGGTAGACTGTTCCGAAACCAATTTTGTTCTTCCCGATCAGCTGTTCCAGTTTCGTTTTTAGCTCTTCCTTTGTAAAACCAGGGTTCAGTCCGATCTTTTCACAGCTTTCAGACAGCCTGTTCAGGTGTTCCTCAGCTGTAAACATTTTGCCGTTATATACCCGGATTACTTCATAGACACCATCGCCAAACTGATAGCCTCTGTCTTCAATGTCAACCTTGGCATCTTTGCGTTCAATCAATTCCCCATTCAGGATTGCATATTCCACTTTCGTTCCTCCCCTATACAATATTCAGCCTGTTTCTTTTATTTTGCCAGCTCATAAATAGCCTGTGCATAGATGGCTGCAGCTTTTACAAGGTCCTCAATAAACATATATTCATCCTTCTGGTGGGCAATGTCCTCCCTGTCAGGGAATAATGGGCCAAAAGCGACACCGGCCTTCAGGGAACGGGCATACGTTCCTCCCCCGATCGAGATGAGCTTGGCCTCATCTCCAGTCTGCTCCTCATACACTTTTTTCAGCGTCTGGATCAGGAAAGTATCCTCATCCACATGATGGGGCTTGGAATCTGTAAAGTTTTCGAGGCGGAACCCTTCTTTTCCAGCAGCAGCCATGACCGTTTCCTTGGTTAAAGCCATATCATTGGTGACAGGGTAGCGGAGATTCAATCCAAGCCGTCCGCCTTCTGCCTGTGAATAGCTTATCTTTCCAAGATTGATGGTCAGGTCGCCTGTGATATCGTCAGAGTAGGCCGCGCCCAGCTGCCTGCCGCGGGAATCCTTGAAGAAATAGCGGTCAGCAAAGCTGAAAAATTGGGCTGCCTTTGAATCGATTGAAAGCTCTGACAGGAATTTAGCTAAATATAAGCCTGCATTCTTCCCGTTATCAGGCTCCATCCCATGTGCAGAAATTCCTTCAACCTCAAGAATCAACTCACCATTATCCACATGATAGCTGCCTTTCAGGTCATGCTGCTTCTGGAAATCTACAAAACGCTGCAGCACCTCTGTCTGTTCATGATGGACAAGCAGGGATGCTTTGGCATAGTCAGGGACCATGTTGTATCTTCGGCCGGACTGGAATGAAGCAACTTCTGCCTTGACATCGCCATCCTGATTTTCTGCTGTGCTTTCCTGAACAAGGTCAAAGTCGGAAATTCCTTTTTCTGCATAGATGATCGGAAAATCAGCATCTGGGGCGAAGCCGATATCAGGCATCTGCTCGTGCTTGAAATAATGGTCCACACAGCGCCAGTTGCTCTCTTCGTCCGTCCCGACGATCATCCGCACTTTTTTGCTCAGCGGCAGCCCAAGCTCCTTGACTATTTTCATAGCATAATAAGCGGCCATTGTAGGCCCTTTATCATCCAGCGCCCCGCGTGCAAAAATCTTTCCATCCCTTATTTCTGCAGCAAAAGGATCGCTTGTCCATCCGTCACCTTCAGGAACAACATCGACGTGGCAAAGAATCCCGACGATTTCTTCTCCACTCCCAAACTCAATATGTCCAGCAAGATTGCCGGTGTTTTTCACGGAGAATCCGTCCTTGCTGCCCAGCTCCAGCATAAAATCAAGTGCTTCTTTGACTTCTTTTCCCAGAGGGGCATCTTCAGTCGCATTCTCTTCATCAAGAATGCTCCTGATTTGCAGAAGCTTCTGGGTATCAGCCAGGAAAGCCTGCTCACGTTCTTCTATTTCTTTCTGCCAATCAATGTTTTTCATACAAATCCTCCTTATGTACATTCCAAAAGCAGACCGGCTGCATCCGGAATAATTAAACCAATTTCGCTCTTCCATTATAAATCATTTCAATGGAAAACCTTAAATCAAAGAGAAAGGCTGCCAGCAGGCATCTGGCCTGTCAGCCAAAGTCCTCCCGCTGCCGCCAGTATAACAAGAATGATGGACAGAAGAAAGAGAGCCCATACCGCTTTGGTCCTTGCCGAAAAATACGCATCTCTTTCACCGTATTTTTTTGTGAGGGGGTGGGAGATCGTGATTTTTCCCCAAACCATCTGCAGCCAGGAAAACATCATGATGAGGAAGCCGATGGCTATAAGTGTTTTTAACCAGATAGGCGGAATGATGACGATCGCTGCCACTGCAGGTGATATGATTTTTAAATAGTTTCCCCAATAAGACGGGTTGCGCAGGAATACTTTAATGAAAACTTCCAGAAATCCGGCAGAGACCGTCCTTTTTTTAAAGATCCTTTTTGATTGCCTGAACAAAAAAGGCTTTTTTCTTACTGCGGAAGGCGAAGGCATCTCTACCTCATAGGAAAGCTGGAAAATTAAGCCTGTATATTTGACTCGTTCCTCCCTCTCAAATGCCGCTTCAGTATCAAAGGTATGTGTTTTGGACAGATTCCTATTGTATAGGAAGCTTCCCAGGGCAAGCAGCAGAATAGCCGACATATTAAAGGCCAGCAGATTTCCCCCGAGCCACAGGGCAAAAACCAGCTGGACCATCCAGCTTAACAGCACAAAGCTTGCAAGACTGAATAGTATCCTTAAAAGCTTCCCTTCTATCTTCCTCAGATTTTGCTTCAGCCACATAATAAATACTCTGCAGGAAAAGAAAAACAGGAAATAAGAAACGGCATATAGCATTGTAAAGCCGTAGTGCCCTATTAAAAAGGGAAGCAGCAGAATGGCTATGAAGGCTGCCTGGCATGCTCCAGCCAGAAGAGAATAGAAAAAAGCTCCTTTTTTAAGACCGAAATAAAGCTTCCGGTTTTTAATTAGAAATACCTTATCTGCCTCCTGGATAAAGGTTCGGTAATGGCCGCCCCATGAGGCAATATAGCCTGGAAGGAACAGGAAAGCTGCCGGCACCATTAAAATCCACCCGGGCATTTCTGTCCACCAGGATCTGTATATGAAAAAGGAGATGACTGCTGCAGGAACCGCCAGATAAAGGATGATGGTCCAGTCCGCAATTGATCTGAAGACGCTGTACTGATATTTCCATTCTGCCGAAAGCCTTTTAAAAAGGAGCCTGCTGCTAATCATTTACATGCTCCTCTGAATACATGTGGAAGCAATCGAACAGCGACCCGCCCGGCAGGCCGCATTGCTGCCTGATTTCATCCATGGTCCCTGATGCCGCGACCCTGCCTTTATTAATGATTATAAACCTGTCGCAAACCTTTTCGGCAGTGTCCAGAACATGGGTCGACATCAAAATGCCTGCACCCTTTTGGCGCTCCTTTTCGACTGATTCCAGGAAAAGCCTTGTTGCATTCGGATCCAGGCCGATGAAAGGCTCATCAATGATATATACAGAAGGGTTGATGATCAGAGAGAGGACCAGCATGGCCTTCTGCTGCATCCCTTTTGAATATGTATGGGGATAATCATGTGCATAGTCTGCCAGCTTATACAGCTCCAGCAGCTCTTCCGCCTGCTTCCTGTATTCCTGATCGCTGAGCCCTTCTACTGCAGCGATGAAGTCGAGATGCTCCCATAATGTAAGCTCGTCATAAAAGATGGGCCGCTCGGGAACATAAGAATATTTGATCCCCTCTTTAAAAACGGTTTCTCCTTCTGTATAATCCATCAGGCCAAGGATCGTTTTGATCGTAGTGCTCTTTCCCGCACCATTCGCCCCGATCAGGCCGATCAGCTCTCCTGAATGGACTTCAAATTGAATATCCTGCAGATATGGAGCCTCTTTGCTGTATCCCGCCTGTTTTATTTGCGCTGTTAATAGTTTCATTGTTTTCCCCCCGATATATATACGGCGAAGAGAAGGAAAAAGTTTCCTTGGTCAATCTGCAAGATAGATTGCATCACCTGTTCGGATCGGACCTGTACGCACCACTGAAGCATAGACGCCGAAATGATTGCTCCTTTCTTTGGCAACCATTTTCAGAAGGGCGGCATCCTTACCGGCATCCTCCGGATCGACTGTGATGATCTGGCATCTTTCACAATGACGCTTAATCATGATAGCGGATCCTCCGCTGCCGATGATCAGCTTTTTCCCAAACCAGCTTTCTTCTGCAAAGGGAACAGATCCTTCAATATCAAGGATAATATTGGCCCGGAAGCGCCGGTGATCAACTTCTCTGCCCCGCATTTCACCGAGCTTTCTCAATGAAGCGGCGGAAACGAGCTGCAGATGCTCCTCTTCTATTGGACCTAAAGGTATACTCTTTGGCGAGTATTGAATCTGCTCAGTTTTTTTGCCTGTGAGGCTTTCTAAATAACCTGCTACGCGGGGATCGCCCCATTTGGCGCTACTTCCGTCAGGCATTCTGATGATGACTGCCGGAAACATGTTATCCTGTTCCTTTCCTGCAAAACGCGCTGAAAATGTGGCCATCTCGGGAGCCTGGGTAATGGTCAGAAATTTCCCGGGCCTCGACGTGTCCAGGAAAGCATGGCTCCTGTCTCCATATAATCCGTAAGACATCAGCCGCGTCTCTGCCACACTTTCACCGCCAAAGGATTTGACAGGGTGCCTGATGATTTCTTTAATCGTTCCCACCTTCATATCTCTCTCCCCTTTCCCGCTGTTTTTTTCCATATTATAGCACGGTGTTTGTTCAGACGGCAGACAACGCTTACTCGATAAACTCATGGTAAGCACCAAAAAACGCTGCTGAACTCTTCAGCAGCGTTCATTTCTTATTCATAATAAGGCTTAAGCACTTCCAATACTTCAGGGTTTCCGTATTCCTGAGCGTAATCATAGGCTGTAAGGCCCTCTGCATCTGTATATAACGGATCTGCCCCATATTCCAGAAGCAATTCAGCCATACTGGCATCATCTGCAAAAACCGCGCTCATTAAAGGCGTTGTGTCATAGGCATCCACTGTATTTGGATCAGCTCCGTGTTCTGCCAGGAGCCGGGCGGCATCGGCCTGTCCGCTGTACACGGCCCAGTGCAGGGCAGTTGAGCCTTCACTGTCAGCAGCATTAATGTCAGCTCCATTCCCAATCTGGTTTTCAATAGAGGCGAGGTCACTTGTCTCTGCAGCCTCCATCAGAGGCGTAATTCCTTCCACTTCTTCTACTGGTCCATCAATTGGCATATCTGAGAGCATATCAAGATTTTCGATTCCTTTTAAGCCAAACCATAGCCCTGTTCCGGCAAGGGCCAGAAAGAGCACAGCTGCGATAGAACCAATCCAGACAGTACTTCGCTTCTCTTTAAGCACCAGTGCCGTTTCCGGGGCAAAAAACTGTGCCAGTGCATGCAGCCTTTTCGGAAGATGCGGATGAGTGGAAAGCTTCTCATTCAGCCATATGAAAATGCCCTGCTCCGACTCGATCTGTTCCATATAGGTTTCCTGGTCGACCTTCTTATATAATTCTTTCCCGATGGCAAGCATTGTCAGCGCATTCCTGGAAGCTTCATAAGACTCAGTATAGTAGGCAGCATAGCGGTCACAGGTATACTCGCAAGCTCTTAAATACGCATTTCCCAAAAATGGCACCCACAGAGCAGGCAGCAGGAGGAAGCTGACTATCACATGCCTTCGTTTCAGATGGGCAAACTCGTGTGCCAGTACAAACAATACCTCCTTCTCCGCTTTCTGCTCAATCAATTCAAAAATACCAGAATACAGCACCACCATATTTTTTCTGAAAAACCTGGCTGCAAAAGCATTGAGAACCCCTTCGGATTCCACAATATAAATATCCGGGACTTTCGCAAGCCCCATCTGCCCGGCCACTGAAACCGCCTTTCCATACAGCTCTGGGAATTGCTTTTTCCCAAGCTTTACACCGTTCCTGCGGATTCCGGCCATCATCAGCCCGTGGAGAATGATGGTGGCAGTCAGCAAAATGGCCAGCATGATAATGCCAATAATAGTTATAGATAATAGCAAATACGTAAGGATGCCGAATAAAATGACAAAAGCAAAATAGAGACTTTCTTTTCTGTGTACGAGCTGTTCACGCAACGAATGATTCAAATAATTCCATCCCCTTCGGTTATCTGCATAAATTACTCATTGATTATAATGAATTTCCCCATTTGGGAATACAGGTAAATAGGCCCATTAAAAAAAAGCTGGTAAACACATATGCAGATACTTAAATGCATAGAGATGTAAAGAGAGCCAGGCATCATGCAAGTTTCTGATCAGGCAGGCACCAGTATGGAAATGGAGCCAATTCCAACCAAAATGTGTTAATCTTTTGTAAATTCAAGTATTAAAGTAGCATTATCAAGCAAGAAAGAGTACAATTATTGTAGAAGTATGACATCTAGAACATTCTTTAATGATTAGAAAAGGAGTTGTCTGGGGAAAAGAAAACTACATACCTTGAAGACATGTTTCTTCATCGAAGCTGTCGGTTGCAGGAATTTGCCAAAGGTTTGAAAAAAGGATAGGGAGTGGTTCTTTGAAACCTTCGACTAACCGGATGTTAAACCGCATTAAAGCCGTCTACATGTTTATTTGTAAGCGCGGAACTGTAACAACTCAGGAGCTTGTAGAGGAATTTGGTATTACTCCTCGCACCATACAACGAGATTTGAATGTCCTGGCCTATAATGATTTAGTCATCAGTCCGAGCAGAGGAAAATGGACGACGACGCAAAGAAAAGTTAAATTATCATCGTAAATACAGTCTCCCGGGCTCGGGGGATCCATAAACAAAAAAATCGCCCTTATCAGGCGATTTTTTTGTTACTTCACTTCATATTCCATCAGAGACTGCAGCTCTTCCTCTGTCAGCTCCCTGTACTCACCAAGCTCGAGCGTCTCATCAAGCCGCAGCGGCCCCATCGAAAGCCTCTGCAGATATACTACTTTCTTCCCTACAGCTTCAAACATTCTTTTGACTTGGTGAAACTTTCCCTCTGTGATCGTCAATTTGATATCAGACCGTTCTCCGGACTTCAGGATATTGAGCTCTCCCGGCTTTGTCGCATAGCCGTCATCCAGGATGACTCCTTTGCGGAAGGCAGTGACATCTTCTTCCGTCACTTCCTGGTCTATGACTGCAAAATACGTTTTCGGCACATGCTTCTTTGGGGAGAGCAGGCGGTGGGCCAGCTGGCCATCATTCGTAATCAAAAGCAGACCCTCCGTATCCTTATCAAGCCTTCCGACCGGAAAAGGTTCAAAGATCAGATCCTCTGCCTCAAGGAGATCAATGACCGTTTCATCTCTGTTATCTTCTGTTGCTGAAATGACGCCCGGCGGCTTGTTCATCATCAAATAAATAAATTCCCTGTATTCGACGGTTTCTCCGTTTATACGGATCAGATCTTTTTCAGGATCGACATGCTGCTTGGCATCTTTGATCTTTTCATCATTGACGGTCACCGAACCGTCCTTAAGCAGCTTTTTTACCTCTTTCCTGCTGCCGTATCCAAGATTGGCCAGCACTTTATCAATTCTCATCCTTCTTCCTCCTTAAAAATTTCAGTCCCGGGACCACTGCTTTTATCATAGACTGCACTATCTGGTTATTTACCTGAGTATAGTAGAACTTTTTACAAAATGAAAGGAGCGCTTCTTATTCACTATTTTCCCGTCTGCCCTTATCCCCTGCACCCTGTCTTCCGTACATCTCCTTCTTTTTTATCCCAGGGAGATGCCCAGATTCTGCAGCGCGTCATCGAGCTTGAACGCACCGTCGAGCAGCTTAACAAACAATGCAGCCGGTTCAACAGGAGGCTGAACCGCATTGAGCGCAGGCTCGGGCTCGGCGGATCCGCCCCAATCTACTATAATCCGGAGCTCTAGCACCCCTTCACGGAAAAAAATGAAAGGCCCCGCTTCGTGCTGCGGCGGCCTTTCGTTTGGCTTTATTAAAAGCGGAGGCGGAGCTTCTGTTTGATTTTCTCCACTCTTTGTCCAAATAGGAAATAAACAAGCCTTGTTCTGAAGGCCAAGTAAAAATAGATGGCTGCTCCAATGCCTGCACAAATGAAAATGATGATCAGCGACTGGATGGTAGAAGCCGGAGACAGGAATAATGTCAGCAGTTTATAGGATACTGCAGTTCCTGCAAACATGAATGCCGTGAACAGGATGATCAGCAGGCTCCTTCTGACGACCAGGCGGAATGGATATTCTGCATAGGTCCTGATGACATATAAATTGATCAGTATGGCTGCAGTGTATCCAAGGGTTGTAGCCAATACTGCTCCCTGTGTTTCCATCAGCTTGATGAGCGGAATATTCAGGCTCAGCTTGACGAGCAGACCGACAAGCAGGCTCAGAATCGTGAATCTCTGTTCATTGATGCCCTGCAGGATCGCCGCTGTAACGGAGAACAAGGAAAACAGCATCGCCACCGGGGCATACGTTCTCAAAACCTCTGTACCCAATTCCTTATGCTCGTAAAAGACAGTGAAAACCGGCTCAGCCAGCAGTGAAAGCCCCGCTGCGGCAGGCAATGTAAGAAAAAGGAGCACCTGGAATGTCTGGTTCAGCTGCTTGTTCAGGCTCATACGGTCATTATCTGTGAACGCCTTCGTTATGGCAGGGACAAGCGTCAGTGAAAAGGCCGTTGCCAGCGACACTGGGATGATCACCAGCTTATGCGCCTGAAAGTTCAGCACCGCCAGTGATGACTCAGCCTGCCCGGCAAGGCCAATTTCTGCCATCGCCCTGTTGAATGTGAGCTGGTCAATGATTTGAAACAAGGGGTTGGCAAGGCCGACAAAGATAAATGGTGCAGCATATATGAGAATTTCTTTATACATATCCTTCAGGGAAATATCCATCGTCCCTTTGTCTTGAAGGAGGAGGTCATCCAAATGGGATTTCCGTTTATACCAGTACCAGAACAGTACCGCAAGGCTGCCAATTGCTCCTATGAATGCAGCAAAAGTTGCCACGCTGACAGCTTTGACCAGGCTTCCGCCCATCCAGTTCAGGACAATATAGGCACCGGCAAGCAAAAAGACAATGCGGACAATCTGTTCAACAACCTGTGACACGGCAGACGGTCCCATCGATTGATGGCCCTGGAAGAATCCTCTGATTAAACTCATGAACGGGACAACAATCAAAGCAAAGCTTACTGCCCTGATGACAGTAATAACATCACTGACACTGGAGTCCAGATCAGAGTCAGGAATGAATAATTCTGCAAGGACCGGGGCCGAAAAATAAAGAATTAAAAATGAGAAAATCCCGCTGCAGAGCATGACGACAAGGCCGGACTTAAAAAGCTTTCTGCCGACAGCATACTCTTCAAGGGCATTATACTTGGCGATAAACTTGGAAACAGCAAGGGGGATCCCCGCTGTAGCAATGCTGATAAAAATCGTATACGGAACATAGGAGTACTGGTATAAAGCACTTCCATGGTCCCCTACAATCCGGTAGAACGGTATCACATAAAACAGGCCCAGAACCTTTGAAATAATGGTTCCGAGGGTTAAAATAAAGGTACCTCTTAAAAGCTTAGATGACATATAATCCCTTCCTAAAAAGAAAATCTTGCTTCATTCATCCATGCGGCCGGCATCATGCCGCAAGACCGCCAATTTTATCAGTTTCTGTCGAAATGTAAACACACTATTAGTAGTTTACCCTTCTTTCGCCCCCAAAGCTACTAGATTGCCGGGCGTCCCACCAGAAAAATACGCAGATCGGGCAGGCCCCGCCAGATTAGACGTGTTCCCCCTGAATAAATTTGCCTTTCCCTTCCGTTTGTACTAATGTTAAAAAAGCAAAAAGTAAATAAAGTTGGTGAAAAAATGTACGATGTAATTGTAATTGGAGGCGGTCCATCAGGCCTGATGGCTTCGATTGCGGCGGCAGAAAAGAGAATGAAAGTCCTTCTTATCGACAAGGGAAACAAACTTGGCAGAAAGCTCGCCATTTCAGGCGGAGGCCGCTGCAATGTTACGAACCGCCTGCCCATCGATGAGATCATAAAGCATATTCCCGGCAACGGCAGGTTCTTATACAGCGCATTTTCTATTTTCAGCAACGAAGATATCATCAGCTTCTTCGAGGATATGGGCATCCAGCTGAAAGAGGAAGACCATGGCAGGATGTTCCCTGTCACAGACAAGGCCCAGTCGGTCGTTGATGCGCTCCTTTCAAAAATGAAGGAGCTCCGTGTCGAGGTGAAAACCAATTCACCGGTGGAGGATATTTCTTATGGGGAGAATGGGCATACAGTATTTCTGAAAAATGGAGCAAAGTATGATGCCAGGTCGCTGGTTATTGCGGTGGGAGGCAAGTCAGTCCCGCATACCGGTTCTACAGGGGATGGCTACGCATGGGCGGAAAAAGCCGGACACACGATCACCGATCTGTTCCCAACAGAGGTGCCTGTCACTTCTTCTGAGCCATTTATAAAAAATAAAGTTCTGCAGGGGCTCGCTCTCAGGGATGCAGCTCTAAGTGTCCTGAATCCTAAAGGCAAGCCCCTTATCACCCATAAGATGGACATGCTCTTCACCCATTTCGGCGTAAGCGGCCCTGCCGTCCTGAGATGTTCGCAGTATGTGGTGAAAGCGATGAAGAAGTGGGATCTTAAACAAGTCGTATTAAGCCTTGATGCTGTTCCGGACCGGAAGGAAGAGCCGTTATTCCAGGAAGTGTCCTCCATGATAAAGGCTGATCCAAAAAAGAGCATTAAAAACATCCTGAAAGGACTTTTGCCGGAACGCTACCTGCTGTTCCTGCTCGATTGGAATGAAATCGATCCATCTGCTCAGGGCGGGACCATTTCGCATGAAAAGATCCGCCTGTTTGTAAAAAGCTGCAAGGCATTTCAATTTAAAGCCGATGGCACCCTTCCGATTGAAAAAGCATTCGTCACTGGCGGCGGTGTATCCACAAAAGAAATCGAACCGCAGACAATGGCCTCCAAGCTGATGCCCGGCCTCTACTTTTGCGGTGAAATCCTGGATATCCACGGTTATACCGGCGGCTATAACATCACCTCAGCGCTGGTGACAGGCAGGCTTGCCGGTTCCAATGCAGCAGAAGCTGCGTCCTATTAAAAAAACGGCCCATCTGTTCAGGACCGGTAAACAACCATGGCGGAAAAGCAGTAAATTTGTTCTTCTTCCTCTTCCTGGATGGCTGCAACATTATATTTAATATCGATCAGCCTGTTTTCATCAATCCGTTCCAGGAAATGGTTCATATCCTTTTCAAGATCTTTTTCATGCTCATGGTCAAAGAGCTTCACTTTAATCAACTTTGTCCCTCCTCAATTGCTTTTTTAAGAGTATGGACGAAATATTCAGAAACTATAACCATGATAAAAAGCTGCCTGCGACAGGCAGCTTTCTTCTTTACTTCGTTTCGCCTTTCCATTCGAGCATTCCGCCAGCCATATTGCGGACTTTATAGCCCTGGTCCTGCATGTAATAGCAGACGTTCTCACTGCGGCGGCCGGAGCGGCAGATAAAAATATATTCTTTCTCATCATCAAAATAGTCCATATTGGCAGGAATATCTCCCATCCTGATATGCTTGGCGCCGGGAATCATGCCCTGCTCCACTTCTTCGTCTTCCCTTACGTCTACAAGCTCGAGCTTCTTGCCTTCCTTCAGCAACTGTTCCAGCTCTTCTGTTGTGATAATTTCAATATTTTCCATCTATGACACCCTCTCATTAATTCGTCTACCCAATATGATTAGTATAAACAAAGGAAGTAAAATAAGGCAAAAAACTGGTTCCATTGATGACAGTTTCTATCGCAATCATCTTCCCTGCCTTAAAAAATCCCCCGTTTCTCGCTGAAACAGGGGATTCCTTGCTTTAGTTGGCTACAATATTAACAAGCTTTCCTGGGACGGCAATGACCTTGCGGATTGTTTTGCCATCAATCTGCTCCTGGATTTTATCATCATCCATCGCAATCTGCTCCAAGGCTTCACGTCCCGCATCAGCAGGCACCATTAGCTTCGCTTTAACCTTGCCGTTGACCTGGATGACGATTTCAACTTCATCATCGACCAACTTGGCTTCATCATAAGCAGGCCAAGCTTCATAAGAGATAGTGCCGCTGTGGCCAAGCTTCTCCCAAAGCTCTTCTGCGATATGAGGGGCAATCGGCGACAGCATTTTAACAAAACCTTCAATATAGCTTACCGGCAGTGTCTCTGCTTTATAAGCTTCATTGATGAATACCATCAGCTGTGAAATGGCTGTATTGAACCGCAGCCCCTCATAGTCTTCTGTTACCTTTTTAACTGTCTGATGGTAGGCTTTTTCAAGGCTTGATTCCGGCTCTGCATCCTTTATTCTGCTGTGCAGGTTTCCATCAGTGTCAATCAGCAGCCTCCAAACACGGTCAAGGAAGCGGCGGGCTCCGTCCAAACCGTTTGTTGACCAGGCAACAGAGGCTTCGAGCGGCCCCATGAACATTTCATACAGGCGCAGTGTGTCGGCCCCATGTGACTCGACGATTTCATCCGGATTCACTACATTGCCTTTTGATTTGCTCATTTTTTCATTGTTCTCTCCAAGGATCATCCCCTGGTTGAACAGCTTCTGGAACGGCTCCTTGGTAGAAACCACACCGATATCATACAGGAACTTATGCCAGAAGCGTGCATACAGCAAGTGCAGAACCGCATGCTCGGCACCGCCGATATAAATATCAACCGGAAGCCATTCTTTCAGCAGGTCGGCATCAGCGATCGCATTTTCGTTTTTAGGATCGATATAGCGCAGATAATACCAGCAGCTTCCCGCCCATTGCGGCATTGTATTGGTCTCGCGGCGCCCTTTTTTGCCTGTTTCAGGATCTGTCACATTGACCCACTCATCAATATTGGCGAGCGGTGATTCTCCTGTTCCGGATGGTCTGATTTCTGTTGTTTTCGGAAGCATCAGTGGCAGCTCTGATTCCGGTACAGCAGTCATTGTGCCGTCTTCCCAATGGATGATCGGAATCGGCTCTCCCCAATAGCGCTGGCGGCTGAACAGCCAGTCGCGGAGGCGGTAAGTTACTTTCTTCGTCCCGATCCCCTTTTCTTCAAGCCACTCAATCGCTTTGGAAATGGCCTCTTCCTTCTGAAGGCCGTCAAGGAATCCGGAGTTCACATGCTCCCCGTCGCCTGTATACGCTTCTTTTTCGATATCTCCGCCTGCCACAACTTCCTTGATCGGCAGGCTGAACTCTTTTGCAAACTCATAGTCGCGCTCATCATGCGCAGGAACGGCCATGATGGCGCCGGTTCCATAGCTTGCAAGCACATAGTCGGCAATCCAGATCGGCATTTTATCGCCGTTTACAGGGTTGATGGCGTAAGCGCCGGTAAAGACCCCTGTTTTTTCTTTTGCCAGATCCGTACGTTCCAGATCGCTTTTGCTCTTCACTTTTTCTAAATATGCTTCGACCGCCTCAACCCGGTCTTCAGCCGTAATGCTTTCAACAAGTGAATGCTCTGGTGCAAGCACCGCATAAGTCGCCCCAAAGAGTGTATCAGGACGGGTTGTAAAGACGGTGAATGTCCCTTCATGGTTCTCAATGCTGAAGGTCACTTCTGCGCCTTCAGAACGGCCGATCCAGTTCCTTTGCATGTCCTTCAGGCTTTCGGGCCAGTCAAGCTCTTCCAGATCCTCAAGCAGCCTGTCGCCGTAAGCCGTGATTTTCAGCATCCACTGCTTCATCGGGCGGCGCTCTACCGGGTGCCCTCCGCGCTCACTCTTGCCGTCGATTACTTCCTCATTAGCCAGGACTGTTCCAAGTGCCGGGCACCAGTTGACAGCCACTTCGTCAATATAGGCAAGCCCTTTTTCATACAGCTTAGTGAAAATCCATTGTGTCCACTTATAATATTCCGGGTCCGTCGTGCTGAGTTCCCGGTCCCAGTCATATGAAAATCCAAGCGATTTGATCTGGCGGCGGAATGTATCGATATTTTTCTTCGTGAATTCTGCCGGATCATTGCCTGTGTCCAGGGCATATTGTTCTGCCGGAAGCCCGAAAGCATCCCAGCCCATTGGATGGAGTACATTATAGCCCTGCATCCTTTTTACACGGGACAGAATATCTGTCGCTGTATATCCTTCCGGATGCCCGACATGAAGTCCGGCGCCTGAAGGATACGGGAACATATCAAGCGCATAAAAATTGCTTTTTCCCTTTTCCTCGCCCATTTTAAATGTTTTATTGGCTTCCCAAGACTTTTGCCATTTCTTTTCAATCTCCCTGTGATTGAAGCTCATTGTGCTTTCCTCCTGCATAATATGAATTTTTCTTTTGGGGAAAGGTTTTGCCGGTCTGCTTTACAGCGAAAAAGACCATAAAAAAACCCCTCATCCCAAAACAGGGACGAGAGGATATGTATTCTCCCGCGGTACCACCCACATTAGCGGCATTGCCGCTCTCTTCATTCATCCTTAACGCGGAAAACGGCAGGCATTACTGTGGTTCACACCTGCAACTCCAAGGCGAGTTCATGACAGTCCCGGCTGGCTTGCACCTCCCGCCAGCTCTCTAATGAGCGGAACTACATCATTACTATTCCTCATCATAGTTTTTACTTTAAAATATATAAAGCTATTGTATTAAAATTCTCCTTTGTATGCAAGTATGCTCTTCAATTAGAAAAGTTATACTTTTCAATGTATGCAAAGGCTGTGCTCTCGTGCAAACAGCTTCACTATTCTTTGTGATGGCAAATAAAAGACGCAGCAGCCTTCCCGGCTGTCTGCATCTTTTCATTGCACTGTGTATCCCCCGTCAATAACAACGGCCTGCCCCGTTATGCCTCTCGCATCTTTTCCTGCCAGGAAAAGGGCATAGGCGGCAACTTCTTCTACTGATAAAAGCCTTTTCTGGGGAACCAGAGGATAAAGTACTTCTTCGAGTACCTTTTCCAGCGGGACTTTTCTTGTAACTGCCAGGTCCTTCAGCTGATTTCGGACAAGCGGGGTATCCACATAGCCCGGGCAGATGCTGTTCACGGTGATTCCATAGGGCGCAGCTTCAAGGGCAGCTACTTTTGTCAGCCCGATGACCCCATGCTTGGCGCTGTTGTAGGCAGCCTTCCCTGCAAACCCGACCAGGCCATTGATCGAGGCCATATTGATGATCCTTCCAAAGCCCTGTTTTTTCATAATCGGCAGACTATGTTTGATGGCAGTGAAAGGAGCCGTCAGCATGACCTTAAGCATAAACTCAAATGTTTCTGTCGGAAAATCTTCAATCATGGATACATGCTGAAGTCCCGCATTATTGATTAGTACATCTAATCCCCCAAATTCTTCAACCGCAGAATGGATGGACTTTTTGATTTCTTCTTCAAGTGTCACATCGCATCTCAGGCCCACTGCCCTGAACCCTTCTGCCCTCAGCTGCTCTGCAGCTTTTTCAACCTGTTCTTCCTGAATATCTGTCAGGACAAGATTGGCTCCTTGCCTGGCAAAGTTTTTTCCTATCTCATACCCTATCCCCTGGGCAGCCCCGGTGATAAGAACTGTTCTTCCTTGCACCATTTCTTTTCTCCTTCCATAAAGGAAAGGAAGGGATTGGATAAATCTCTTCCTTTCCGAAAAATGTTATATGCCCAGTCCAAGCGAGAATAAGAGGATCGCCAATGCCAGGCCGAGCAGAGGTACGATGACGGTCACAATGCCGACAGCTCCATACGCATCCTGGTGGGTCTCTCCGCAGATGGATCTGACTGTGGTAACCACATAGCCGTTATGCGGCAGGGAATCCAGAGCACCTGATGAAATGGCCGCTACACGGTGCAGTGCTTCTGGGTTGACTCCCATATCCATATAGTGCGGCGCAATCAGCGGCAGGGCGATTACCTGGCCTCCGGATGCGGAGCCAGTCATCCCGGCGATAACACTGACCGCGATTGCTCCTCCGATCAAAGGGCTTCCGGGGATATCTGTCATAAAGTCGACCGCAGTCTGGAACGCAGGCACTGCCTTGGCCACCCCGCCGAATCCTACGACCGCGGCGGTATTGCCGATGGCAATAAGCGCTCCAAGCGTCCCCTCGGAAACAGCATTCCAGAAATTCCTGAAGTACTTCCTGTTCAGCAGATAAGTAGCGATGACTCCTCCCAATAAAGCAATGATAAGTGCGGATTGTGCGAGTGAGTCATGAAAAATAAAGGCAATGACCAGCACGACTGCCAAAGGCAGGACTCCCATTACAGGATGCGGAAGTTCTTTTTTCTCGGCCACCGGATCTGTTTCCCTGGAAATAAAGGATTCACCCTTGCTGACGGCTTTTGTAATGATCCTTTTCAGCCACCAGTAGCCGAAGATCATCATAAAGACTGCGACAATAAGGCTGACCTCCCAGCCTGCATACGGGGATGTCCCCAAGTGTTCGATCGGGATCCAGTTCTGGATTTCAGGAGATCCCGCAGAAGTCATAGTGAAGGTGACCGACCCAAATGCAAGGGCGGCCGGAATGAAGCGGCGCGGAAGATTGGCCTGCTTAAAAAGGCTCAATGCCATCGGATAAACGGAGAAAGCTACAACGAACAAACTCACGCCACCATAAGTCAAAACTGCACAAGAAGCTACTATTGCAAGGACAGCGTATTTCATTCCCAGCTTTCCAACAATCAATTCAGCGACACTGTCGGCTGCACCGCTGTCTTCCATGACTTTTCCAAAAATGGCGCCAAGCAGGAACATCAGATACCAGGATGTTACAAACCCTGAAAAGCCCGACATATAATTTCCTACCAGGTTGGCCTCCCCCTCGCCCGCCAGCTGCGGAAATAATGGCATCCCGCTCAACACGGCAACAAACAGAGCTGAAAGCGGCCCGACAACAAGCAGGTTCATGCCCCTCATCGTCAGGAATATCAGGAGGGCAAGCCCACCTACCAATCCAATCATACTAAGCATTCGTTTTCCCCCTTATTTATCTCCTTATTTGAAACCGTTTACATTTAAAAGGATAACACCCTCCCTTCTTAAGATTTTGTCTGCCCATATTCCAATGCAAGATATGTGCCAAGTGTCCGAATAAGCAGCAGCAGGTAAAGGAGGCTATTCTGCGAATTTTTTTCCGGATTTCCGGAAAAAAAGTTTTTGCCTATAAAATTTGCGGAGGTTCTGGATTACTAGATAATCGCCTTCAATAAACAAGCAAGAGAAATCTTTATCTTCTTTTCAAAAAAAACAAAAGTCCGGAAGACCGGAATATTTTCCGATTTTCCGGACTGCTAGATTTCCAGCCCGTATTTTTTCACCTTTTCATAAAAAGTCGACTTGCTGATGCCCAAAACCTTAGCAGCTTTCAGCTTATTATCTTTATACTTTTCCAGGCTCTGCGCCAGGACTCTCTTCTCTGTCTCTTCAAGGATTTCCTTCAGTTTGCTCGTCCCAATCGGGAGAATGGCCCTTTCCCGCAAATATTCTGGAAGAGACCCTTTCCGGATTCGTTCATCACTGGTCAGGTAAATGGATGCTTCCATCACATTTTCTATTTCCCTTATGTTTCCCGGCCAGCTGTAGGCCTGAAAAATCTGGCGTACCTCTTCATCAATGCCCGTTATTCTCTTTCCTGACTTTTTAGTAATTTTGCCTGTAAAATAGTCGACCAGCTCATCAAGGTCTTCCATTCGCTCTCTAATGGGCGGAATGAAAAACGGAACTACATTTATTCTGTAAAACAGATCCTCCCGGAACCGTTTTTCTTCCATCATTTTCTCCAGAGGCCTGTTTGTCGCGGCGATGATCCGGACATCGACTGAGATAGGCTTAACAGAGCCCACTGCCTCGACTTCACCTTCCTGAAGGACGCGAAGAAGCTTTACCTGCATATTGAGCGGCATATCGCCGATTTCGTCCAAAAATAAAGTCCCACCATGCGCCAGCTGGAACTTCCCTTTTTTCCCGCCCTTTTTCGCCCCGGTAAAAGCTCCTTCCTCATATCCAAAAAGCTCGGATTCAAGGAGATGCTCCGGTATCGCACCGCAATTAATTTTGACAAAAGGCTGATGGCTCCTGGCGCTGAGCTGATGAATGCTGTGGGCAAAAAGCTCTTTTCCTGTCCCGCTTTCACCCCTGATCAGAATGGATATATCGCTGGAAGCGATCATTTTGACTTTTTCCTTCAGGCTGGCAATCTGCTTTGATTTCCCCAAAATATCCTCGAGGCTGTATTTCACTCCGCTGTCGATATGCTGGATATAATGCTGGATTTTATTCAGCAGGCTTTTGACATGGCTGTTCATCTTCATCCATTCCTGTGTATCGCGGAAAAAGACGGTTCCGAATGCGCCGATGATTTCTCCTCCTGACATGATCGGCATCCTGTTGGCAATCATATAATTCCCTTTTATATACTGCAGATCTGCCACTTCTTCTTTCCCGGTCGAGGCAACGATATGCATTCTTGTATTTTCGATCACTCCGGTCACATGCCGGCCGATTACTTTATCGCGTTCACAGCCGATAAACTCGCAATAATTGCGGTTGATATAGATGATTTTGCCTTCCTTATCGATCACTACCAGCCAGCCGAAAGCATTTTCAACAATCGTTTCCAGGATCTCGTATGGAAGCTCCATTAATGTTTTATTCATCTGCTTCTCCCTTTAACTCTAATCTTACTTTGAATTTTATCACATTTTTCTGATAATAAAGGAGGGAGGATAAAAAATTGGGACAAGCTGGTTTGGCATTTCCTTTTGTATACCCTTCTCTAAAAGAAGGGTTGGCGCAGTCATGCAGTCTGTTCATCTCCGTTCCAGGCACTTCGCTTTCCGCGGGGCGACGCTGAGCCTCCTGATATGAACGAAACTGTCAAGATTCCCACTCCACCATCGTTTTGGTTTTGTTTTTGGGCACTTTTAA